>PFLI01000164.1 GCA_002785065.1 Candidatus Roizmanbacteria bacterium CG_4_10_14_0_8_um_filter_33_9 | reverse complement strand
TTCAACAGACACAGATAAAATGGTAGCGGAAATAGAAGAACCATATATTCTTATTACCGATAAAAAGATTACTGCAATAGCAGATCTTCTTCCCTTTTTAGAAAAGTTTGTTAAGGTTTCTAAAAATCTCGTTATTATTGCAGACGATGTTGAAGGAGAAGCTCTTGCAACACTTGTTGTCAATAAATTAAGAGGAACATTCAACGCCCTTGTCGTTAAAGCTCCTGGATTTGGAGACAGACGAAAGGAAATGCTTCAAGACATTGCAATTTTAACTGGCGGAACAGTAATTTCTGAAGATCTGGGAAAAAAACTTGACAGCATTGAAGTAACTGATTGTGGAAGAGCTGACAAAGTGAAGTCGGATAAAGAAAATACGAGTATCATTGGAGGAAAGGGCGATAAAAAAGAAATACTAGCGCGCGTTGCTCAAATAAAAAAACAAATCGATGAATCCACATCCGAATTTGATAAAGAAAAATTACAAGAGCGATTAGCTAAACTTTCTGGAGGTGTAGCTGTTATTAATGTGGGTGCAGCAACAGAAGTTGAACTTAAAGATAAAAAAGAACGGGTTATTGACGCTGTTGCAGCAACAAAAGCAGCATTGGAAGAAGGAATTGTTCCCGGTGGAGCTGTTGCACTGCTCGATATTAGTCAACGAATGAATGTAAAAGTACTTGGAAACACCAATAAAGATGAAATGATTGGTTTTGAAATTGTTAAAAGCGCAATTGAAGAACCATTCAAGACTCTTATGAAAAATGCCGGACTTAATCCAGGCGAACTTATTGCGAAAGCTCGTGAAAATAGTGAGCGCGGATATGGATTCGATGTTTTACAGATTGAATCGGTTGAAAATGCAAAACCAATCGATATGATAAAAGCTGGAATCATAGATCCATTAAAAGTTGTGCGAACCGCTGTACAAAACGCAATTTCTATTGCCACAATGGTTCTCACAACAGAAGCGCTTATTACTGATATTCCTGAGAAAAAAGAAGCTCCAGCAATGCCTGGTGGTGGAATGGATGGAATGGGAGGTATGGGAGGATATTGAGAGACATTTGATTGATTAGTTGATCCCGCCTTCGGGCGGGGTTTCTCTTTTTATTTATCTGTATCAGTAAAATCAAGAAAAGGAGCAGTAATCATTTCTGTAATAAAAAAAATAAGAATAAAACCAAGCATTCCAATAAATCCAACAGTATCTGCAATTACACCCGATTCAGATTCAGGATTCGCCATAAAATTAATTTAACGGACTAATCCTAGAGGCATGTACCATGTAAATGCTTTTTTGCAAACAGGACAGTTTAAAGGCGGTTTTTTTCCTTTATAAATATTTCCACAGTTTACACATTTCCATTCAAGTTCGGTTTCACCGTCGTACAACGTTTTATTATCCAATTTTCTTGCAATGATAATGTATCTTTCTTCGTGTTTTTCTTCAACAAATTTTAATGCTCCAAATAATTGTGCAGCTTTTCCCTCTTTCTCTTCAATGGCGATTTTTTCAAAGTCAGGATACATAGTTGTCCACTCATATTTTTCTCCTTCTGCGGCCATTTTTAAGTTGTCGGATGTTTTTTTAAACGCCTCAATACTCAAATCCCCAATTGTTTTTACAGTGTCACTGATAAGTTCAAATAGTTCTTCAGCGTGAGCTCGTTCATTATCAGCTGTTTCTTCAAAAACCCGTCCTATCCACTCAAGTCCCTCTCGTTTTGCAACTTTTGCAAATATTGTATATTTATTACGCGCTTGACTTTCACCCGCAAACGCTTTGAGTAGGTTTTGTTGTGTTTGGTTCATATACCTTATCATAACAAATCCCATATTATTGTCAATATTGATAGAGCGGTGTGATAATTGAGATTGATATAATGGATAAATGAAACAGAAATGGATTAAATTGTTGTTGCTGGGAGCATTCTTATTACTATTTGGTTATTTTGCATTTCAGGCGGTTAATTCTATTCCTTCAGAATATGATAGTATTACCTATCATATTCCTCTTGCAAAAAGCATATTAAATGGCAGGATATTCTATCCTGACAAACTTCATTTTCCAAACAGCACATTTCCCGCTGCATCTGAATTAATTCTTGCTTTATTACTATTTTTTCATATTCCTTTAAACTTGTTCAACATAATTGCATGGATTGTTTTAATATATTTACTTTTTCGTTTAGGTAACGCATATAAGTTAAAACAGTCCACATATATCTTCGTATTAAGCATTATTACGCTACCAACAATCGTTAGATTATTACTTACTCAAACAGTTGACGTATGGTTTGCCGTTTTTTTTGTTTGGGTTTTGTTATTATTTCAGAAACCTGAAAAAAAAATAGGTTATTTTTTTCAACTAGGTTTGTCGATGGGTTTGTTAATCGGTTCAAAATATTCTGGCCCGCTTTTTTTATCTGCATTAATATTCGTTTATGGGAAAAAAGTAGCTTCTTATTTATCATTTGTGAGATTTGTTTATTTGTTCATTCCTTTTTCAATATTTGGTTTGTCTTGGTATATAAGGAATATATTAGTGTATGCCAATCCCCTTTATCCTGCACCATTTATGTGGATGAATGGTACTTCTGCTTTTTCTCCTGAAGTATTCCTTTCACATTTTAAAATGATTACATCAGTTGAAAATGGATTGCTCTATTCTGTAAATGCAATTCTTTCTGAGTATTTATTTTGGCCCTTTATTATTATATTGGGAATATTGTTTGTTAAAAAATCAAACAAAGATCAAACTATTATCAATGAAAAAGGGAGATTACTCACATTAGGTCTTATAGGAATTATTATTTATCTTGTTATTCCCGGATATGCATATAATTACAACAACTATGTTTCAGAAATTCGCTATAGTATTCCAATTATTATTTCTTATATTTTATTATTTTTTTATTATATACGTAAAACAGCATTACTGCGTTTTATTCCTTTATTTGTTTTCCTTAATTTTATTGCCCTTTTTACTTTATTTTTCTACGGAGAATACCATCCAAAAATTATTGTAATTATTGGGATAACTATCTTTTTATGTATAAAAATATATTTTGCCATCAAACAAAAGAATTAATTTGATAAAATAAACAAGTGTAATAAGTTAACCAGAGGTACCCAAGTGGCCAACGGGGGGAGACTGTAAATCTCCTGGGCTTGCCCTACGAAGGTTCGAATCCTTCCCTCTGGACACGGTTGCGACTTGTCGGGCGGCGCGACAGCGCCGCCCACTGTTCCGGAAGGTCACAATCGACTATTCTGTCTTTCAGGGTTAGGTTCGAGCCGACTTTTTTTAGGAACTCTCTTTTTTGAAAAAGATTTATATTGTCCGATGCGATTTTATCTGCTTCTAAAGCTGTATCAAAGAAACTTTTTGGATATGATGGTTGAGTTGCGGAATGATGGCGTCTTCTGTGATATACGGTTGGGAACATTTGATTAACTTATTTTTCTTTGAGCAACGGTAATAAACAAATTGCTGACCTTGATTTAGGGTTTTGTAATATTTAATATGTTGTTCAGCCGAAACCATCATTCCGCACTCACCGCATTTGATTAAACTGGTGAAAGGAAAGTTCAAGGGTTCTTGGGGGTGGGATCGACCTCGCTCTTTAATTACTTCTTGAACTTTATCAAAAAGTTTCTTTGTAATAAGTGGCTCATGGATCCCTTTGTGAAGTTCGCCATTGAATTTGAAGTGGCCATAATAAAACGGGTTGACTAAGACCTCTTTTATCTTGTTTTTTGGGTGGGGTCGATAATTTTTGGTTTGAATATTATGTTTCGCCAAAAAGAGACTGATCTGCTCAAGGGAATATTTATCACTACTATATAATTATTGCTCTTGTTTTATTGGTATTTCGATAAAATGTACCAATACGTAGATTTAAATACGAAAGAAGGTGAATAAATATGCCAACAACAATAATTAATCCAGCACCAGTTATCAATACAACAAAGGAAAGCGGGATGGGTTTTTTCTTTGGAATGATCGCTTTAGTTGTTTTTGTTGTTTTATTTTATATGTATGGTTTACCTTTAATTAGACAAGGATTTAATGGATTAGGAAGCGGCGGAGTTAATATTAATCTCCCCAAAACGGTTGATGTGAATATAAAACAATCAAATTAAAAAAATGTTTTATATACGTACTCCTTTGATAATACTGAGAATATTGATTTTCTATTTAAATATTTCTAGAAGTTTTTTTTGATTATCGGGAATAGTAAGCTCATTTAGTTGTTGAAGATTTTGAGAGGGAAGACTAGAAGTTAATTGTTTTAATAACTCAGTCATCATCCAAAGAGAAAAGAAAAATGAGATAAGGGTAAGAATAAGGGAAATAATTCCAGCTTTCGTACTCGTATCTTCACCATTCGTAAAAAAAACATATTTAACAAAGTAATAAATACCAATTGGGGGAATAATAATACTTAAAAAATAAGCCTTACCGTATCCTTGCGATGTTTTGATTTCTTTTTCTTTTGAATCAAGTTGAACCATTGCCTGTGTTAAAGCTAGTTTATTTTCGTAAGTATCCTTTTTTTCTTGCTTGGACATAACTTTTTCATTATACTTGTTATGGACAAAACAATATTTGTTATTTGAGATGTAAGTTGGATTTTTTTACTTCAGTGATGCATTAATTATTGCAGCTATGTGTTTAACATCTTCTTCTTTAAGACTGTAAAAAGAAGGGAGTAACAATCCGTGTTTCCAGAAATATTCAGCATAGGGGAACATTTGTCCCATAAACATTTTTTGATAAACTGGTTGTTTATGAATAGGTCTGAAAAAAACGCGTGTTTCAATTTTATTCTTTTCTAAAGATAATTGAACTTTTTTAATATGAAGGGAAGATTTCAAGATAATTGCGGGGAACCAATAACTTGGATTGGTTTTAGGAAGAGGTTGAAGAAATCGAATATGAGAATATTTAAGATACTTATGATACCAGTTATTTATTAATCTTCTTTTATTAATCAACTCACTAAATCGTTTTGTTTGAGAATAACCCAAAGATGCTTGTAAACCAGAAAGAACAAGATTGAATCCGATGATTCGATGAGTAAAATGAGATTCTATTCCATAATCAAAGAAACGTAGTTTACGAAGAAGCAGATATAATTTATTATTATTTGTTGTGATAATTCCTCCATTTCCGGTTGTAATAATCTTATTTGAATAAAGGGAAAAACAAGATAGATCTCCAAAACTGCCAACGTATTGATTGTTATATATGGAACCCATTGCCTCAGCTGCATCCTCAACAACATATAATTTATGTTTTTTGGCAATATTTAAAATTGCATCCATGTTACATGGGAATCCATAAATATGTACGGGAATAATGGCTTTTGTTTTTTTCGTAACTTTATTAATTATTTGTTCGGGATTTATATTCCAGTTTTCTTTTGATGTACAATCGACTAATATTGGAGTTGCTCCTATCCATGTAATGGCGTTGATAGTAGCGATCATTGTATATGCGGGAATTATCACCTCATCTCCAGGACCAATTCCGAGACTTTTTAATGCAAGAAACAGAGCCGAAGTACCACTATTAACTGCCACAGCATATTTTGTATGACTGATTGATTTCGCGAAAGCTTTTTCAAATTTATCAACCCAGACACTTTTTGAAGAAATCCATGAAGATTTGAAGCATGCAGTAATTTCATCCAAATCTGAAGAGGTAAGGTCGGGTTTTGATAGTGGAATTTGGTACTGTTTCATTAGTTTACTTATTATTTTGGTTACTAAATGTTAGCTGGAAAGCGATTTGTAAATAACGAAAAAAAAGAAAAATAAGATGTGATTTACTTTGTCCATATTTTCTATAACCATATTTTACAGGAATTTGTACAATTCTTAAACCTTGATTTTGAATTGATTTAAGTAATCTGAGATGATATTCTCCATATCCTTGATAAATATATTCAAGATGAAGCTTCATCAAAACCGGTTTTTTTATTGCATAAAAACCACTTAGATTATCTAAAATTGGAAAACCCAGTATGTATTTAAGAAATAGATTAAATATATAAGTCAAGTAATAACGAATTGGTTCTTTCATTCCTCCTCCCTTAATAAATCTTGAAGCAACTGCAAAGTCAGCATGATGCAATGAGCTGATGAGCTTTGGGATAAGGGATGGTGGGTGGTTAAAATCCGCATCCATGCCGATTATTATTGACCCTTTTGTTTTCATTATTCCAAACAAGATTGCTTTTGCTAAGCATCGATTTTTGTTTCTGACAAACGGGCGAATGCGAGAATCATGTAAGTAATGACTTTTGATGTGACTATAAGTATTGTCGGGACTATTATCGTCAACAATAATGATTTCGAACTTAATTAAGCTTTTGTCAAGTATTTTTGTAATACTTTGTATTAAGGCGACTATATTGTTACGCTCATTGTATGTTGGTATAACGATTGATACTGTCATGATAGATTTTTGACTAATTGTTTTTGTTGTTTTTTTGCTAATATAATGAGAGATGAACCTATAGGAAATGAAATATGAGAAAGAAATATTGACTCAAATTTTAAAAGAGAAATAAGTAGCCAATTCATTAATACATTGACATTATTGACATCTGACCGTATTGGAGGAAAAAAATAGTTGATGATCTTTCTCTTTACTAGGAGTAATGGAAATATGAAGAAAAAAATGTATGACGATCTGTCAATTTGGAAACCTGAATTTGATAAGTTTTTGTGTAATTGACCGAGTGTAAACCTTTTATTTCCTGATTGAAAATCGTCATGAGTGCTAAATAGAAAAGGAAAAGCCGAGTCGGTAATGAGAAGGTAGCCTCCTGGTTTTAATACTCTTAAAATTTCCCGTAATACCGTATCAACATCCCTGATTTGTTTATGATATAAAACATCCAATAACGTTACTAAGCTAAAACAATTATCGTTAAAAGGTAATTTTGTAGCATTTCCTTTCAAAACAGCGACACCTCTTTTTTTCCCTAATGTGACCCCGTGTGTATTGTTTTCAAGACCGATAACATCTCCAAACTGTCCCAACCATTTAGTTGTACCTCCCGTTCCTGAACCAACATCTAAGATTTGAGTGATAGAAGATTGTATTGATTTAAGATATTTATTGATAAACATTCTTTTTCCCACAAACCAAAAATGTGATTCTTCTAGCATATACATTTGATCATATTCACATTTTTTCATTTGAATTATTGATAGATATTATAAAATAGTCAATTTAATATACAACTTGAAAAATAGTTACTTTGTCGTTGGTAAAAATCGGTCGAAGAAAATCATAATTTGTTTTGCCATATTGTTTTTCCTGAATACCATAAAAAATATAATGAATATTGTTTTTTACGAGTAAATCTTTCGCAGTTTTTGGATTGTATTTATTTGCAAACAGGTTTTGTATCTGTTTTTTTCTCTCTTGAGCATTTGGTGTCTGAATCAGATGTCCCAAATAAACACTTTTATTTGTGTAAACAGGTATATGGTTGCCTACCCAATAATCTGACAGAATCCCATCGTTTGGTAATTTGTCCAGAAATTGGAAAGCTTCAGAGTAATCTTTGGGTAAAAAGTACCATCCGTTTATATTGTTTGTTAAATTTGCCTCATTCACTCTTTTGTAAAAAATATATATAGTTGAAGGAATGGTTGTAAACAGATATAGACCGATAAAAAAAGATAGTAATAATATTGTAATTTTCTTTTGGCGAACAAGATATTGTAGTGTAATAAGGGCGATAATAGTTAAGGGAAAATAAAGCCCTCTTAAGAAGAATCTATTAAATCCAAGTGGGATATATGATAACGTAAGTGAAATAAGCATCCATATGATAGTAAAGACCAATGGAGAATTTGCTTTGTTATGTTTTAAATTTAGTAATTGATAAATAAATATAATGATATACATACCATATCCGCTCAATAATCCGATTGGCGTTATTAAAGGTTGTTGTTCTGCTAAATCACTTGAGAATCCCGAATCCTTGATTGCTATGAAATAGACAAGGGACAATATTCCCAATAGCGAAATGCTAATAATAAGCGGCACTATTTTGTTAATGGTTTTTTTTCTATATATAATAAAGAAAATAAAAGTAAGCAAGTAGTTGACATAATAGTAAGGGTAAAAAAAGATTTGAAAAACTGAGAAAAGTAAAAATAGAAAATAGTATTTATGACGATCTGTTATTAAGTAAGAATATAAAAAAGTAAATGCTAAAATATAAAAAGACATACCAATTGCCTCATGTGGTCTTTGAAACGTGCTCCTGAAAGAGAAACCTGTCATAAATAAATCTGGTGATTGTAATTGATTGATCAAAACCCATCCATATCCACGGCTTAGAGTTATAAGGAAAATGGTTGCGAGAGACAATCTTATATCTTTAAGAAAAATGAAAGAACTATATAATATACTAATTACTACCAATAATATTGTCACATATCTTAAAGTGTAGTAAAGTTGAAAGATGTCATTTTTTGGAAACAGCGACCCAACTAATGTATAGATAGGATACATAATTATTGGTTTGTTATCATTTGTTGTGTAAAGATTTTTCAGGAGAAGTCCGTGTTTTTGACCATATTTAATACTGGAAAGATAGACGTTTAGATCCCAAGGATCAAACCAGGCTGCATGTCCAGAATACACATATCCCGATGGAACTTTTTGGGAAGCATGGTAAGTTGGATAATTATTAAGAAAAACGATAAAAAGACATAATATAAGAAATATAAGAGAACCGAGTAAATACTTTCTCATTAAATTATGTGATCAATATCAATATTAATAAATAATATTGATATTATATATTTTATATAAGTAATTTAAATGATCATGAATCATTCTCTCTATATATAAAGCGTATTGGAGTTAAGGGGGGTTAAGTATTAATATAATATCATATGCGTCCTTTTGCTTTTTATGAACCTGATAAAAAAACTAAAGAGAGTAAAGTAAAAACAAAGAGAAAGAGAGTTATATGGTTAGACATTGCCAAGGGAATAGCTATTTTATCAGTTGTTTTGTACCATACTGGTTTTCTGCCTCTTCAAAAACAGCTTCTTCCCATAATTACTTCTTACATGTTGCCCATTTTCTGTGTGATAGGCGGATACACATATACTCAACAAAATAATCACATCATTTTTTTTAAAAAAAAAGTTA
>PFLI01000007.1 GCA_002785065.1 Candidatus Roizmanbacteria bacterium CG_4_10_14_0_8_um_filter_33_9 | reverse complement strand
GTATAAAAACAACTTTTATTACCGGTGTGACAGACGTTTTTACCGATTAGTTTAACTTTAATTAAGATGGTATCACTATCACAATCAGAATAAATATTTACTACCTTTAGTTTATTTCCTGATTCTTCTCCTTTCATCCATAGTTTTTTCCGGCTTCGGCTGTAAAACCAGACAAAACCACCTCTTCTTATTTTTTCCAAAGATTTCTTATTGCTATATCCCAACATATATACTTTAAGCGTTTGACAATCTTGAATGATGGTTGGTATTAAACCTCTGTTTTTCTCAAAATTAAGCATTTGTGTATTCATGTTTGTTATCTAACTGGTATTTGTTTATTAGCTAAATAGTTCTTTAGTTCCTTTATTTTTAGTTCTCCAAAGTGAAATAGGGAAGCGGCTAAAGTAGCATCTGCTTTTCCTTTGATAAATACTTCATAGAAATCCTGCTCATTTCCTGCACCACCGGAAGCAATAACTGGTATGTTAACTGATTCAGAAATCTTTTTTGTTAACTCTAAATCATATCCTGATTTTGTCCCATCTCGGTTTATGCTGGTTAATAAAATTTCTCCAGCTCCAAGTGAAACTCCTTGTTTCGCCCAATTAATTACATCTTTTCCTGTTAGCGTTCTGCCGCCGTTCACGTAAACTTTCCAGTTGTTATTATTTCTTTTGGCATCGATGGCTAATACAATACATTGATTGCCAAAAATATTAGCTCCATCGCTAATCAGTTGAGGGTTTTTTAAAGCCGCAGTGTTAATTGATACTTTATCAGCGCCAGCCAAAAGAATTGACCTCATGTCTTCGACAGTTCTTATACCACCACCAACAGTAAAAGGGATAAATACTTGTTTTGCTACATTTCGCGCTACCTCAATTATCGTTTTCCGGTTATCGCTGGAAGCGGTGATATCAAGAAAGACCAATTCGTCAGCTCCTTGATCATTATAAAACTTACCCATTTCAATAGGATCTCCGGCTTCCCGTAGTTTGACAAAATTAATTCCTTTAACTACCCGTCCTTGATCAACATCAAGACAGGGAATGATTCTTTTAGCCAACATATTTGATTACCTCCTTTAAGTTAATTTTTCCTTCATATAGAGCTTTGCCAATAATTACTCCGTCAACTTTCATTTTTTTTAATTTTTCAATCTGCTCAATAGATGATATTCCACCAGCAATAATTAATTTCAATTTGGTGTTTTTTCTAATATTTTCTATGACATTATAGTTTGGTTGTGTCAGGGTGCCATCGACTGTAGTATCGGTATAAATAATTGTATTTACACCGACTTCCTCCAATTGTTTTATTGTTGGAATTAAATTCCAACTACTTTTTCTCAGCCAACCTTTTTTCATCAATATTCCATTTTTACTGTCGAGTGAAACGATCATTTTACTTTTGAATTTATTGATAACCGTTTCCAAAAACTTTTTATTTTCCAGTGCAATTGTTCCCAAAATAATCTTAAATATGTCTGCCTCGATATATCGATATATCGAAACAAGATTGCGAATTCCACCCCCAACTTGTATAGGGATTTTTGTTTCTTTGATAATTTCTTGAATGATCTGTATGTTCTCGGGTTTACCCGATTTTGCTCCATCCAGGTCAACTATGTGGATCATTTTTGCTCCCTGATTTTTCCACTTTAAAGCTATTTCAATAGGATTACTACTATAAATAGTTTCCTTATCATAATCTCCTTGGAAAAGTCTTACGCATTTTCCGTTTTTTATATCAATTGCCGGTATTATTTGCATAGACTATATCTGTGAAATTTTTTAATAGCTTCAAGCCATCTTCTCCACTTTTTTCAGGGTGAAACTGGACACCAAAAACATTTTTATCTTCTATGGCACTGCAAAAATTAATGCCATAATCAGTCATTCCTGTTTCTATTTTTCTATCTTTAGGTTGGCAATAGTAAGAATGGACAAAATAAAAATAACTCTTATCTTTAATTCCTAAGAACAGCTTTGATGGTTTTTGTTTAACTTGATTCCATCCGATTTGCGGTACTTTCAGTTCGGTATTAAACTTTTTAACTTTTCCCTCTATGATATGTAAACATTCTGCATTTCCTTCCTCGCTAAAGGAAAACAAAAGCTGCATTCCTAAACAGATCCCCAATATTGGTTTCTTTTTCTCGACTTGTTTGATAATTACTTTATCCAATCCACTTTTCCGTAAATTCCTCATTCCTTCAGATGCCGATCCGACTCCGGGCAGGATTAATCCTGATCCTGCTGTAATTTCTTTTATTGATTTTGAAATCATAGAATCGACACCCAGTTTATCCAGGGCGTTTTTTACACTTCCCAAATTTCCCAAACCATAATTAATGATGACTATCATAGTTTTCCTTCCATACCCGTACCTTTTAACCCAATAGTGGTTCCAGCACGATAAGGACAAGGTAATAATGATTCTCGTAATGCTTCACCGAACGCTTTAAATGTTGCTTCCCATGTGTGGTGAGAATCATCTCCGGCAAAAAACTGGATTTGAACTACACAGCCGGCCCCTTGGGCAAAACCTTCAAAAAATTGTTTTAAATTAATTGCTAAAATATCTTCAACATATTCAAGTTTCATTCCTGGTACTTCATTTCTCAAAAAGGTATAAGCTCGACCATCGAAGGCCAATGTTACGCCTACTAGTGCTTCATCAAAAGCAATCGTATAAAATCCTCTTTGATTTACACCTTTTTCTTTTCGAGCATCCAACATTTCCCTTATTGCTCGGCCAAGAGTTAAGCCGGTATCTTCAACAATAACGTGATCTAATGGTTCGGCAATTGTTGCCTTATAGTTGATGTCAAAATTCAAACAGGTTCTTGAAGCAATACCAGTTAGCATGTGATTAAAAAATTTAATTCCTGTCTGGATTTTATAATCATGTCTTTGACCATCTTCAATAGTCACATCAATTTGAGACTCAAGAGTGACTCTGGTTAATGACACCTTATTTTCCGAAACCTCGTTTATAGTTAAACCCAGTTTATTATTTTTCATAAATAATTAATAAATTTATAATGTTTCCGAAAATCTTTTTTCTTTGTTAATTCGGACATTAACGCTATTCCAGTGAGCATCCAGTTTTTCTATACCAGATACCACATCTACAATTTCTTCCAGATTATTTAGACCCTCCTTCGTTAAATATTGGATTTCAGATGACTTTTGAAATGTTTCAATACCTACGGCTGAAACCATTTTTGACCAAAAGCCAGTTGGTAAAATGTGATTAGTGCCACTGGCATAATCACCAATTGCGACTGGTGCATATTCACCTAAGAATATTGATCCGGCATTCTTTAGTTCGGGTAACGTGGCGAATGGATCCTTAACTAAAACTTCTAAGTGTTCTGGACTATATTCATTAGTAAAATTGATTACTTCCTCCATGTTTTTTAATACGACCGCAACGGAATATTTACTTAGCGATTGTTCGATAATCTCTTTTCTACTCAAGTATTGAATTTGTCGATCTACCTCTTTTTGGGTAGCCTTGGCTAATTTTTCCGAACAGGTTACTAAAAGTCCGGTTGCGTCAGGAGCGTGTTCGGCTCTGGCTAAAATATCGGCCGCACAGTAAATGGGATTTGCAAATTCATCCGCCAATATGATTGCCTCAGAAGGACCGGCGACCATATCTATCGTTACTTGACCATAAACAAGCAGTTTAGCCGTTTGGGTATAAATGCTTCCTGGTCCAGCAATTTTTAAAACTGGTTTTATAGTTTTTGTTCCATAAGCCATTGCTGCGATTCCGGCAATACCCCCAACTCGATATATTTCATCAACTCCGGCAAGATCAGCTGCGATAAGCATTTCAGGATAATCACCGGTTGGAGGATAACAAGCAATCACACGAGGGACGCCAGCGGCTTTAGCCGTAACAGCCAAAATTTGCATAACAGTGGGTAGCGGTACTTGGCCAGCGGGAACAGTTAATCCAACAGATTCAATCGGAGTGATTTTATAACCAACTTGTACGCCAGGAACAAAAGATTTTAAAACAGTTTCCTGTCGAGCGTTTGATAACGCATTTTGACGCGAAATAGATATTTGTCTTTTTATAACTTCGACGACTTTTGGATTTATTCTTTTGTATGCATTTTTAATATCGTTTTTGCTCACTTTTAAATCTTTTAAAGTAAATGATTTGTTGTCAAACTCCCTGATATATTTTACAATTCCTTCGTTACCTTCTTTTTTAATAACGTCAATCCACTTAGCAACATACTCACGAATTTCTGATATATCAAACATAGCTCGATCAAGTATCTTTTTCTTTATTTTCTTATTTGTTTCTGACCATTTATAGATATTGAGCATAAGGTTAAGATAAATTTTTTATAACTTTATTAATAGAATTAACTACTTTTTCAAGTTGATCATCACGAGGTATTGCCATATAGACATCATATTCTGATAATCCAGAGTAGATTGATACATCTTTGAGAATTATTTTTTCTTGTTCTGTCCGCTTGATAAAATCCTTTGTTTTAATTCCTATTCTTTTAAGATTGAACATAATAAATGAAGTAAATGATGGGTAAGTTAAAATATTTATTTCGTTTAATTTTTCAACCAGTAATCTTTTGGTGTTATTGATTTTTTCTATATTATTTTTAATAGCTTGATAATTTTCTATTGAGGCAATAGCGCCGGTCAAAGAGGGAGTTGAAGTATTGAAAACTTCCAGAGAATCTTCAATTCTGGTTATATAATCAATAATCTTTGGAGACGAAAGCATATAGGCGACTCGTAATCCAGCTAAACCAAAAGTCTTTGAAAAACTTCTTAAAATAATTAAGTTCTCATATTTCTTCAATAAACTAATGGCGGTTCTACCTGAAAATTCAAAATAGGCTTCATCAACAACAATAATTAAATTTAATTTCAAAAGTTGTTCTATTTCTTGATTGGTAGCTATAAAATTTCCTGTTGGATTATTGGGATTACAGATATAAATAATTTTAGTGTCTTTAGTGACGTACTTATTTAATAATTTTATAGTTGGGATTTTGAAGTTCTTATCTAAAGGAACTTTAATAACTTTCCCGGCCATCATATTTATTGATTCATCAAAGACAGGATAAGAAGGTGTAAAAGTGATGACTTCATCATCCCTATCAATAAATACTTCAGCGATAAGCCGGAAAGCTTTATCTAATCCGTTAGTCAAACATATTTGAGAAACGTTACAACCGGTATATACCGACAATTTATTTTTAAGCTTGTTCATTAAAATCGGATATCGATTAATAGCATTTAGAGATCTTTTTATTGCATTGATAATACTTTTTGGTGGATAGTATGGATTTTCACCCCACTTAAGGATAATGTAGGAGTTATCATAATTTGTTTTACCCCATTGAATAACTGAGATTTTCTGAACCGGTTTTCTGACAAGAGTTAATAAATCCATATCTAAGTTAAATATCAATGTTTAACGTATTAACTAACTTTTCCATTTTAATTTTTTTATCAGCTGGTAGAAGATCAAGACCAACCTTGTATAGTTTTTCTGCATCCTCAATAACAGGAGCGACAACAATCATACAGTTTTTAGTATCAGTCTTACCAATAATTACGTTATATCCTTTATCAAGTAGAGCTCCTAAAAATATTAAGTCATATCCGGGATAGGATTTTTTCCCCTTGTTACTTGGAAGCCATAATAAACCATCAAGACAATTAGTGAATAATTTATAACCTGCCCAAACTGCGGCAGGATATGAAGTCTGAACAATCTTATCGTTTTCTATATTGAAATTTATTTTAAAAGCATCTTTAAATTTATTTGATAAAAATGAGCCATAATCATATACATCGATTGTTATTAGTTTTTCCTTTGCAATTTTATTTTTAAATGATATTTTTTGGGATCCCTTATAACCAGAGGTATAAATTTCTCCTGTCGATATTAGATTCCATGAATAACGGAGTATGCCCTTATTGTCAATAGCACCAACCATGACTCCCCACATTTTATTCTGTTTTTTGAATGAACTTGTACCATCAAGTGGATCTATAATAAGTTTCCAACTTGTATTCTTACTGTTATTATTATTTTGTATGGTTTCTTCTGCGAAAACTTTATATGTACCTTTCAGAGACGAATTGTCAAAATAATCTAATAATAATTTCTGAATTTCTATATCCGCTTGTGTTACTAATTTATATTTATTTGTATTACCTTTTAATATTAAACTTTTATCAGTAGTGAGCCGTTTTTGAATATTTTTAGCTATAGAAAGAATATCTTTAACATTAATTTGTTTAAAAACCTTAATAATCTCCTTTAATGGTATTTCAGTATTTTGGTAACTCATATAATTAATTTTTCAACTGGTAATACCAAAATATCCGAAGCGCCTAACTTTTTAAGTTTTTCGATTGTTTGCCAGAAAACATCCTCTTTGATTACCGATTGGATTGATATCCATCCGGGATTTGCCAGAGGAGAAATAGTGGGGGATTTTAGACCGGGAATGGCCTTTTTGATTTTGGGAAGAATTTGAATTGGTGCATTCATCATCACATATTTATAGTTTTTCGCTGACAATACACCTTTAAACCTAATAAGGAGTTTGTCAATGATTTTTGTTTTCTTCTCGTTTTTTAACGATAAAGGATTAGCTAAAAGAACAGCCTCTGAATCATAAAGTTTTTCAATTATCCGAAGATCGTTCAAAGCTAAGGTGCTACCGGTAGATACAAGATCCACGATTGCTGATGCAATGCCTAATATCGGAGTAATTTCTACAGAACCTTTGATTTTTATAATGTTGACCTTAATATTTTGTTTTTTGAAAAAATATTCAGTTGAGCTTGGGTAAGATGTGGCAATAGTTTTGTTTTCCAGTTCTTTGACTGATTTGATAGTTGATTCTTTAGGAACAGCAAGGGATAATGAACAGAACCCATATCGAAGATTAAGAAGCTTTTTTACATTTGGTCTGATTTCGTTAATTAGATTTTGACCAACAACACCTAAATCAACCGCTCCGGATTCCACGTAATCAGAGATGTCATCATCGCGAACATAGACGATTTCCAAAGGAAAATTACGGCAAGTTGAAAAAAGCCGTTGTTGATAGCTTTCAAATTCCAATCCAGAAGACCTAAGAAAACTAACCGTTTCCTCTGTTAATCTTCCATTTTTCTGAATAGCCAGTTTTAGTTTGTTATTTATCATAATATTGTAATTAATTAATAACTTCTGGGTGGCCGACGGGATTTGAACCCGCAACATTCAGCTTCACAGGCTGACGCTCTTGCCAATTGAGCTACGGTCACCAAATATCCGCCTACGTTCAGGTTCGTCTCGTGGTCTACGTCCATGCAACCGAAACTTCACTTCGGACGGATTTACTCTCACTAATTCTTGTTAACATTCGAAAAGTGAGAGTACAAAAAACACCGCCGGAGCGGGGTGTAATAATTTCAATTAATAAATACTACCCCGCAAAAGCAGGGGAGTGATGAAATATATTAAATGTAATGTTTAAAGTCATAAAGTTTATATTTTAGTATGTTAACATATTAATATAGTATTGTCAAGGGGATTTTATTGTGGTATCATATTAATATGAAAAATACATTTAAAAAAACAGAACAATACAATCCTCAATCTCATAAAGAAAAACTTTTAATTAGCGCTATTGGTTCTCTAAAAAATGATAAAGAAGTATCACAGTTTTTAAGAGATTTGTTGACTATTGTAGAGATCGAAGAATTTGCAAATAGAATTGAGATTGTAAGATTGCTTAATCAAGGTATTTCTTATGCAAAAATTGCGAAGCAAACAGGAGTATCAACAACAACTGTTACAAGAGTTGCTCACTGGTTATATCGGGGAACAGGGGGTTATAAGATTGTTGTGGAGAGATTGTTTTCAAAATAACATTTTCATTTGTGTTCGTCATTCTGGCACCACTTCTGATTGTCCAGAATCGATTCTGGATGCGCCCCTAAGGGGCTTACCAGAATGACACAAAGCCGAGCTATTTGCAATTAATAAAATATTCTTTTAGAATGTAAGAATATGCAAAATACAAAAAAGATTACCTTAACCCTTTCAGGAATTTTATTAGTAATTGCAATTTTTATAGTAGTACTTTCATTTTTGAAAAATCAAAAAATCATTCCCGCAGTAAATAATCCATTAAGCAATCAACCTTCCTTCAAACAACAACCTTTTTCAGGTTTAAAACAATTTACATCTGTTGAAGAGTTTAAACAGTATTTGCAGGATCATAGTGAAGCGCAAACAATGTATTCCGGTGGAGCATTAAGATCAATGCCAGTTGCCGATGTAATGATGAAAACAGAACAAAGCACCATGCAAAGTCCTTCTGCGATGGGTTCCTTAAATAGTCCTGTTGCTGGTGGTGGTGGAGGTTCAGAACGAGTATCGGGAACAAATGTTCAGGTATTTGGCGTCGATGAACCAGATATTGTCAAAACAGATGGATCAACCCTTTTTTATTCACTTCAGAATGCCTATTTTCGTATAATGAAAAACCAGTCTATTCCGCTTGTTGAAGATAATGATATTCAAACTCAAAAAAGTTTATCTATCGAAAAACGATCCATAATGCCGCCTCGTCAGGAAGATAATCAAGAAACGTTATCTATCAATGTATTCCCTCCAACCAATCTTGAAGAAATGAGCAGTATTAATACTTCAGGGGATTTATTAGTGTACAAAAATACGTTGGTTATTTTTAGTGAAAGCAATTATCAGAAACGCGGAATTTTTGGGTATGATATATCTGATAAAAAAAATCCTGTTCAAAAATGGAAAATACTTTATAAAGATAACTCATATAAGTTACAGGGTCGACTACTTCATGGAAAACTGTACCTTGTTTCAACTACGACAACTGATATTGAAAAACCATGTCCGGTAATGCCGTTTAATGAATCAACCTTATCTATCCCTTGTAACCGGATTTATTATCCTAATATAGATAGTCAGACAGATTCTCTATTTACCGTATCGCGAATTAATATGGAGTCGGGAACAATAGAGGATACTATTTCTTTCTTAGGTTCTTCAAACAATTCAACAGTGTTCATGTCTCAAAATGCTGTATACGTTGGATATTACTATACCGCCGATCAAGTCAATATATTTTATAATTTTATTCGTGATAATACCGATATTTTTCCTCAAAG
>PFLI01000107.1 GCA_002785065.1 Candidatus Roizmanbacteria bacterium CG_4_10_14_0_8_um_filter_33_9 | reverse complement strand
CACTGAATGCATATCAAGTGCGAAGCGAACCCTAAGATAAGAAATCCACATTAGCTCGCCAGAAGAATACTGGTTTGATAGGCGTTAGATGTAAGCCCCGCAATGGGTTTAGTCAAGACGTACTAACGAGCGATCTCCCATCACTTTTGACTTTCTAACTTTTTTACCTATACTTTTTTATTTTCCTTAAATCAGCTTTATACTAAAAATTTGTTATATACAATATTTTTTAGTATACAATTACGATATATGATAATTTTATCTATTGACCCAGGTGTAGAGCGCGTTGGATATGCACTTTTTAATAAAAAGGCTAAACAATCCTTTTCTTTTTTATCAGCAGGATTAATACAAACAAAAAAAAGTAGTACAACTTCTGATCGATTTAAAGAAATTTATCTTGAGTTAGAAATCATAATAACTACAAACAAACCTGAAAAAATTATCCTTGAAAAACTATTTTTTTTTAAAAATAAAAAAACACTCATCTCAGTGGCTCAAGCACAGGGTGTTATTATGCTAATTGCTTCGCAAAACTCTATTCCAATTGTTTTTTTTACCCCTCTTCAGATAAAACAAATTATAACCGGTTATGGACGAGCTGATAAACAAACAATTCAAAAAATGCTCCGATTAACACTGGGTAATATAAAAGAAATTCTTCAAGATGATACGGCAGATGCTATTGCTTGTGGGCTTTCATACTGTTATTGGAATGAAGAACTCGCTTAATTTGCACCAATTTGAGTCAATATTTTTGCAGCATATGTTGCCCCTACATTCATTGCTTCACTTAACGATTTAGTTTTAATAAATCCTGAAATAAACCCAGCAGTAAAACCATCACCAGCTCCTGTTGTATCAACAATTTTATTTATTGAATATGCTTTTTGGTGAAATATAGTATCCATTGTATACGCATAGCTTCCTTTTGCACCCAATGTTATTATGATATTTTTATCTGATAAATAAGGAATATATTTCTTAATTATATGATGAGTAAAATCAATATCAGCGTAATTTACTTTTACCATATCTGAAAACTCATGACCATTTATGATTAACGTATCGATTGGTTTTAAAAGTTCTTTTAACTGGTCGTTATTACGACGACAATCGTTTGCTCCAA
The DNA here is from genome assembly GCA_002785065.1 of Candidatus Roizmanbacteria bacterium CG_4_10_14_0_8_um_filter_33_9. Classification (GTDB taxonomy): domain Bacteria; phylum Patescibacteriota; class Microgenomatia; order UBA1406; family GWC2-37-13; genus UM-FILTER-33-9. Next base: position 8,172 of record PFLI01000107.1, on the reverse strand, counting down.
AATTCACAACTACTTTTTTATTATGTTTCTTAAAAAAGTGGAGAAGTTCACATTTCTCGGTCAATGAAACATGTTGTAAATTTCCCATATAAACAATTTGTGAATTAAGCAGATTATGATTGTCATCTTTGTTTGAAAGAATGTGTTGATGAGGACTTGTATAGTGAACAATTGACCTTTCACCAGTTTTAGTTAAGAATATGCTTGAAAGATTGAAGTAGTTATCTACATACTGACATAATGAAGTAGATACTGAATGACTTCTCAGTTTTTCCAAAATCATGCTCTTAAATGGATTATTTCCAATATGTCCGAGAACAGCTGTTTTTAAACCGTGTTTTGAGCCTCCGATTGCAACATTCGCCCCACCACCACCAAGCGATTCAACAATTGAATCAGCAAAATACTTCCCTCCAATGGCAAACTGAAATCGATTATTAGTATACGTTAAGGAAGCTCCTTGGTAAAAAATATCAACACTTATATTTCCAATGCTAATAAGATCATACATACCTTTTAGTATAACCAAAATTGTAAAAAGTTACACACTATTTTGTATAATAATACTATGTTAACAATAATTTGTGGAGAAGATACGATTAAATCAAGAGAATACTATACTTCTTTAAAAAACTCATACATTCAAAAGGGATATCAAATTCAATCGGTTCAACCTTCTCAAATTGAAGAAATTCAGCTTTGGATCGGAGAAAGCCAGAATCTTTTTTTCGATAAACACGTTTTTTTTGTTGAAAATCTTGAATCAAGAATTATTCGTTCAAGAGGAAAAAAATCAATAAAACCTAAAAAAAATAATACAAAAACTATTGAAGATATTGTCATTGATTTAACCAATAATAAAACAATTGACTTAATTGATTGGGAAGAAGGTAAGCAAGCACGAGAAATTAAGTTGAAAAACTTAGTTGAAATTAAAGAGTTTAAACTTACAACAAGCATATTCAAACTTCAAGACGCCCTCTATCCAAGTAACTTGACTAATTTTATACAAATTCTAAATAGTGTCGCTTCATATCAAGATGCTCAATTTATTTTCCTCATGTTAGCTCGTTTTACGCGATCTCTTATACTTGCACAAGATAACCTTTTTACAAAAACAACACAACAATGGCAACAATACAAATTAAAAAAACAAGCTTTTTTATGGTCAAAAACAAAATTAATTGGATGGTATGAAGGTATGTTTAGGATCGACTTAACTATGAAAACAGGTTCTAATCCCTTCGGAATAATAAAATCACTTGAGATTCTTGCTTGTCATTACTTATAATTAGGAGTGCATTACAATTTTTTAATACTATGAAACAAACAAAAACAATTCCAGATCATGTTTACAGAGGATACGATTTAAGAGGTGTTGTTGGTCCAGATCTTGATGAGGAACGTGTAGAACTTCTTGGAAAAGGATATGCAACATGGTTATTGCAAAGACGAATATATGATTGTGTATTAGGCTATGATTCTCGTCTATCAGGTCCATCTTTTCGAGACGCAATGGTAAAGGGACTTACAGATTCAGGAATTACTGTTTATGATATCGGAATGACTCTTTCTCAAATCTGCTATTTCGCCCAGTATCTTTTTAGAACTCGAGGGATGGTTATGATCACTGCTTCTCATAATCCAAAAGAGTTTAATGGATTTAAGTTTGCAACTGGTTACTCCGAGACGATGTTAACACACGACATTATTGAATTTCGTGAATTAGTAAAAAAAGGAATTTTCATCAAAACAAAAACAAAAGGTAAACACATTAAAAAAGATATCGCCGATGAATATATTAAAGATATCCTTCGCAGAACGCATCATATTAAGCCATATAAAATTGTTGTAGATGCTTGCGCAGCAACTCCAGGACTTTTTCTTCCCAAAATATTTAGAAAACTAGGATGCACTGTTATTGAACAAAATACGAAACCGGATGGAAATTTTCCAGTTGGAGTTGCTGACCCGACAGAAAGCGAAGTACAAAAACGTCTTGCAAAACGAGTAATTGCAGAAAAAGCAGACATTGGATTTTCATACGATACGGATGGAGATAGACTAGGAATCGTTGACAATAAAGGTAATCTCATATGGAATGATATTCTCGTTTCCATATTTGCCAAAGATGCTCTTGAATATCTTCCAGGATCAAAAATCGTGTTTAACACCCTGTGTTCAAAACAGGTTAAAGAAGTAATTCAAAAAGCAGGAGGTATCCCGATTGTTTGGAAAACAGGTCATTCTTTTATTAAAGCAAAAGTAAGAGATGAAGCTGCTCCATTCGGTGGAGAACTCAGCGGACATTTTTATTTTGTAGATAATTTTTATGGTCATGATGACGGAGCAGTGGCAAGTTTGAGAATTCTTGCTTATCTTACTCGAAAGAATAAAACATTAAGTCAAGTAGTAGATAGTTTACCTCACTATTTTTCCAGTCCAGAAATTAAAGTAGGTTGCGCAGATAAGATTAAATTTGATATTGTCAGTAATAAAATTGGTAAAGAGATTAAAAAACTATATCCAAAAGCAGAATATATTGAAATTGACGGTGTAAGAATGGATTCCGAAAACGAAATGCTTATCGTACGAGCTTCTCAAAACGGTCCATACCTTACTGTCAAATTTGAAGCTAAAACTCAGAAAATGTATGATGTATTAAAAAAACAAGTATCTCAGATTTTACATGCGATTAAAGAAGTAGATTTTAAATCTGGCGTTAACGTAGGTTCTTTAGAATAATTATGTTATCAGACAAGATAAAACAAGAATTCAGACTTTTTGCAGAAAAACTTGCCATTCAAGCAGGAAATATTCTTATATCCAAAAAAAAAGATTTCATTATTAAAAAAGTTAAAGATCTCCAACAATTAGATATCGCGACTTCTGCAGATTACGCATCTGAAGAATATATTATTGCTCAAATCAAAAAATATTATCCCAACCACGGAATTATTGCAGAAGAATCAGGAATCAGTAAATCAGATATGTCCGATTTTAATTGGGTTATTGATCCATTAGACGGAACAAAAGAATATGCTAAAGGTATTCCATATTATTATATTCTTATTGCTTTGGAATATAAAAACACTCCTATTATGGGTATTGCTTATCAGCCAGAAACTAAGTATATGTTTTCGACCGATATAAAGACATTCTTAAATTCACATACTATATTGGTCTCAAAAGAAAAAACACTTTCAAAAACATTTATTTCAGTACGTTTACCCAGTTTATCTAGCTCTCCTTTAATTCGGCCAAAAATATTTACCGTAATGAGCAGGTTATGTGAAGCTGTTTATAAAATAAGAAGTACACAATGGGATGCAGAATCTCTCGCATATACCGCAATGGGTGCATACGACGCTTATGTTTCTATTACTTCAAAAGAAGATATCGCTCATCATAAATGGTGGGATGTAGCACCGGGTATTCTTATGGTTAAAAATGCGGGAGGAAAAGTTACCGATCTTGATGGAAAACCAATCACAGACAAAACACTACCTAATGGAATTGTAGCCTCAAATGGATTAATTCATGATCAACTATTGAAAATAATTCAAAAAGTAAAATAGTTATGTATTGTCATTTTTGACCTATTTTGATATAATATTCTATTATGTCAGAAACTTCAGATAATAAAGAAATTCCGTTGACACCGATTATCCTTTCTCAATTCACACAAGCATTAATCGCAAGCATAAAATCAATTAAACAAAAACTTATTCCTGATGATTTATCTAAAATTACTGTTTCTCCAACTGTATCCTTATTTGCTTTGGTATATGAGCGTGTCCGGAATGCAGTTGAATATCGAGAAGATCATCTTATTCGAAGGGCTGCAATTGAACGAATTATAAAAAGACGAATAATGCTCAATCCCGAAGGAAAAAATGAGGCGGAAAATGTACTTAGAGAACTTTTATGGGCGCGATATTTTCCAAATGGAAGTTTAGGAGGTCATGATCAAATAATACTCCAAGAAATTATTGATAAATATTTATATGTTCGAAAACTGCTTTTATCCGGCAGAAATGGAAACCAAAAAGAATTTCAGTGGGAGTTTTTAGTTCATATGCTAACATGTGAAATTGAAGAAACACTCTCTCCAGAAGATTCAACCAGATATGCAAATTTTACTTTTTTTATATATCAAGTTCTTCGAAATAAAATAAGAATTCAAGGGTTGTCTGATGATCAAAAAGATGCATATTTTCTTTGCGCTTTAGAGCGATCTTTCCGAAAAAACGATAAACCATATCAACGATATCATTTATTTACTACATTTTATAAACCATTACATGATTATTCAGAATCTGAATTACGTGATTTTACCAATAAACTACCTGCTATAATGCAAAAAATTGACGATACAATTACTAGTCCCTATGTAGAAAGTTTAGTAAGATATACACGAAAACAGCTTCCACCGTTTTTAATTCTTTATAGCTTTGTCCGTACGAAATTCAAAACACTTGAATCTATTCTTACCAACCGTCAAAAACTTTGGACAGAGGTCGATTTAACATGTCGCGAAAAATACCAACAGCTTTCGTCCAGAATGCGCGTTTTATCAATTAGAAGCTTTATTTATATTTTTCTCACCAAAATGGTATTTGCACTTCTTTTAGAATTTCCTCTTTCTAAATGGATATACGGTGCAGTCAATTATGAATCAATTGCTATAAATACGTTGTTTCCACCCATATTAATGCTTCTTATTATCTCTTTCTTTAAAGTTCCTGGAGAAGATAATACAAGAAATATCTATAATAGACTGGTTGATATTATCGATGCAGATAAAAGTTTCGAAACAACTGTTGCATACATGCCTAAAAAAGGAAGAGAAAAAAAACCAATTCTTATCTTCGGATTTACCATTTTTTACTCACTTACTTTTTTAGTAACCTTTACTCTCATTTTTGAAGGACTCAAACTATTAAACTTTAATTTAGTTAGTATAGGTATATTTGTTTTCTTTATCAGTTTAGTTACCTTCTTTTCTTATCGAGTGAAACAAATTGTAAATGAATATCGTCTTTCTGAAAAATCAGGTTTGTTATCGCCTGTAATTGACTTTTTCTTTATGCCGATATTATCTATCGGCAAGTTTTTGAGTGGAGGTTTAGCCAAGCTTAATTTCTTTATTTTTATTTTCGACTTTCTTATTGAAGCTCCTTTTAAACTTATTTTTGAGGTTGTAGAAGAGTGGATCTCCTTCGTGAGAAAAAGAAAAGAAGAAATTATTTAGTATATGTCTTTTATTCATAACCTGAAACATCCCATTATTGGTCTTGCTCCTATTGATGGTGTAACTGATTGTGCATATAGAGAAATTGTTGACAAATATAGTAAACCTTCCATTATGTTTACTGAATTTATTCCCATTGAAGGACTCATGCGTGGAGCAACTAAACTCCTTCATTCCTTTCATAGACATAAATCAAAAACTCCCATTATTGGACAAGTGTTTGGAGTAAATGAAATTTCTTTTTATAATGCTTTTTTTATTGTTGCCGAGATGGGACTTGATGGAATTGATGTAAATATGGGTTGCCCCGACCGCGGACTTATTAAACGAGGTGGAGGAGCAGGATTAATACTTAATCCAAAACAAGCCCGGCAACTAATCCATACTTTAAAAGAAGCAAGAAACGATTGGCAAAATGGAAAACAAATTTCTGATACTCTATTACCTAAAGAAATTCTTACTGCTATTTTAACTTATAAAAAGCAAAATAATATAATCCCGAAAAGAAAAACATTTTCAGTATCGGTAAAAACTCGAATAGGATTTGACAAACCAATTACAAAGAAATGGATTTCGTATTTACTCGACGCTGAACCGGATTTAATTACCATTCACGGAAGAACATTTAAACAACTGTATACAGGAAAAGCAGATTGGGAAGAAATACAAAAAGCAGTTAAACTTGCTTATAAATCAAAAACTCAAATGTGGGGTAACGGGGACATATCCTCAATGGGTCAAGCTAAGGAATATATAAAAACATACGATGTAGATGGAATACTTGTTGGTAGGGCAGCTTTTGGAAATCCATGGTTTTTTGGAGAAAATAAGCCAACTCTAAAAACAAAGTTTCAAGTTATGCTTGAACACGCTAAATTGTATTTAAAGTATCGACCTGAGATGAGTATTGCTCCTCTTCGAAAACATTTCTGCTGGTACTGTTCCGGATTTCCCGGCTATGGAAAAGTAAGAGAAAAACTTATGAAAGCTCTCACCATAAACGAGATCAAAAATATTGTTGATATAATTTGACTTTAGATCTTTAAAATGCTATAATTATTATATTCAAGTATGAAAAAAATAAGGGGCTTACATCTTAAATCTCCACGTAGAAATTATATTCATAGAATTACTCAAACTGATTACTATATGGGAATGTTTTTTTTGATTATTACGGTTTTTACTTTTTTTCTCATCAGTCTACGACTTATTGTAAAGATGTAACGGTAATTTTATCATTCTGGGAGAATGAAGTAATGACTCCAGAATTGATTGGTTCGTCCCGCTTAGCGGGACTAGAAGATATTTAGTCTTACACTTACAGACTCTTTTCTTCAACTAATATATGATCTTTCTTAGTCCAACCAAGTTTTGAGGTAACTTTCACCCATGTTTCATCACCTGTGGCAGAATGTATCTGGCCTGGATAAATAGTAGCAGAATGCCCAACTGAAAGAAGTTGGGGTTTTCCATCAACCAAAAGAGTTAAATTACCTTTGACAACTTCATATGTTTCAGTTGAATTATTATGATAGTGCGGTTCAGTCATATCAATAACCGATATTGCAGTACTTTTTTCAGGATGAAGGGGCGTCGGATCGACTTCACAAAGTATTTCTGTTAGATTCTCTTTACTATTTAAGACGATTTTTTTTCCCGGATATTTTGTTTTCAATGTATCAATAACTTTATTTATGTTCATACATGTATTGTACTTGAGAATCTGAAATACGTAAAGAGTCTTTTTATGTATTTTTCTCTATATGCGTTTATTGTATCGATCATTTTCCAAATGAGCGTATTTCCGAACATATGCCATAGTTCGTCCCGTAATCTCGATAACTGATTAATTCTATCTCCTCCAATTCCTCCACGATAAATATAGTATTTCTTTTTGCTTAGCCAAAAAGAATCTTTCATAAGTCCTGCGTTTTTAGCCTGTTCGTATAAAGCTGTTCCGGGAAGTATCCATACAGCTCCAACCGATCCGATCTCATCAGGTTTAATACTATCCAACAACTTTTTGCTTAAAATACGATCTTTCGTGGTTTCACGGGGAAGACCAAACATCATAAGCGCACATGTTTTAATACCAGCTTTTTTAGTAATACGTATTGCATGTTTTATTTTATCGATATCGGTTCGCTTATTAATATGCAAAAGCATATTGGGAGAACCTGATTCAATTCCAAAACTCAGTTCGTAAAACCCTGCTTGTTTCATTACTCTTAACATTTGTAAATCAACCTTGTCAACCCGCGTTGTACCAAAAATAGCAATTTTTAAGTTTCTTTTCAGTATTTCTTTACAAAACATAATAATTTCATCTCTATTTCCCGTAAGAGTATCGTCTTGAAATACAAAGTGTTTAGCTCCATATGTTTTATTAAGCATTTCAATCTCATCAGCAACTAATATACCACTACGATATCTATATCCTTTCCATATAAGCCAACTTGAACAAAATGTACAAGTACCCATGCAACCACGTGAAAATATGAGTGGAAAACGTACTTCTTTTGAAAGATTGATTCCGTTTACCAATCCTTGTCCCCGTGATGGATAATTTATAGGGTTTACCAAATCCCATGCAGGAAAAGGAAGTGAATTTAGATTTTTTATCATTGGACGGATTTTATTTTCAATAATTTTCTTGTTTGTCCTCCATACTAAACTTCTAATATCTGATAACTGATAACCCATAACTAACTCAAATAGAGTTTCTTCTCCTTCTCCTCGAATAATAAAATCAATTTCTTTATATGACTCCATCATCTGCTTCCACATAATGGTCGGGTGGACATTGCCAAGTACAATCTTGCTGTTTGGAACTATAGATAACTTCAATAGAAATCTGCTATGATGGAAAGATATGACTATTCTTGCCAAAAATGGGGACGGCGAGATTAATAAATTAC
>PFLI01000131.1 GCA_002785065.1 Candidatus Roizmanbacteria bacterium CG_4_10_14_0_8_um_filter_33_9 | reverse complement strand
TTTCCAAGCTTTTACCCTCTTCAACAGTAATAACACCATCTTTTCCTCCAACTCTTTTTAAAGCATCTGCAATAAGATTCCCTAATTCACTGTCTCCTGCTGAAATTGTCGCTACGCTTGCAGCATCAGCTAATGTGATTTTTTTTGATACTTTTTTAAGTTCAGCAACAATATGGTCGCTTGCTTTCATGAGTCCACGACGCATTATCATTGGGTTTGCGTTTGCCGTAATCATTTTTATTCCTTGTGAAATAACTGCTCTTGCAAGAATTGTTGCGGTTGTTGTACCGTCTCCAGCAACATCAGCTGTTTTTGAAGCAGCTTCTTTAACAAGCTGCGCACCCATATTTTCAAATGGATCCTGCAATTCAATTTCTTTTGCAACAGTTACACCATCATGAATAATGTTAGGTGCTCCCCATTTTTTATCAAGCGCAATATTGCGTCCTTTTGGACCGAGTGTTGTTGCAACCGCATCAGTTAATTGATTAACACCGCTGAGTATTTTATTTCGGGCATCTGACCCGTATTTTATTTGTTTTGGCATATATTTTTATTAATAACTTTATAACTTAATAACTTTCAACTTTATAACTATTACTCGACAACTGCCATAATATCTTTTTGTTCGACTAAAAGCCATTCTTCAAATCCAACTTTAATTTCATTACCGCCCCACTTTTTATACATTACTTTCTGACCCGGTTTTACTAATATGGGCATAAGTTTGCCTTCTGGGTTATGTGCACCCGGACCAACTGCCATTATTTCTCCCACCTGTGGTTTTTCTTTTGCGCTATCAGGAAGCACAATGCCTGATGGTGTTTTATCCTCTTGAGCTAGTGGACGAATAAGAACATAATCAAAAAGGGGTTTAATCTGCTGACCTTTTTGTTTTGACATAGATTTATAATTTTAAAACTGATAATATGAAACTAGATATAAATTAACATTTTAAGAATGTTATTTATATTTAGTGCTTTTAGATATTAGTAAATATTTTACATTTTGTCAAGTGGATAATTCATCTGCTAATCAAACAAATACCCAAAATAGCTTGTTAGAAGTAGAAAAACTAAAAACACAATTGCAGTCTGCGCAACTACCTGCTAACCTGCGTGATAAAGCAATTCAACAAATTGATAGAATTGGCCTTACTCTTAAATACGGCGGAAATTTTGCACAATTGGATATTACCACTAAATATATTGACTGGATTACTCATCTTCCATGGAATACTAAATCAGAAGATACTCTTGATATTATTAAAGCTAAAGATTTTCTTGATAAAAACCATTTTGGATTAGAACATATTAAAAGAAAAGTACTGGAATATCTATCTATTCTTATTATGCAACGGAAAAATATTAAGTCAGAAGCATATCATAGTCCTAATCTTTTTTTCGTTGGACTTGCGGGTACGGGAAAAACAACGTTTGCCCGATCAATAGCTGAAGCATTAAACCGTAAGCTTGTTCGAATTCCTTTCGGTGGCCTTTCTTCTCCATTTGATTTACGCGGACAATCTAAAACAACTCCTGAGGCAGAACCTGGAGCGATTATAAAAGCGCTTCGAAGAGCAGGAACAAAAAATCCTGTTATTCTTTTGGATGAACTTGACCGTGTCACACCGGAAACAAAATCTTCCATTATGGGAGTTCTCATTGAACTGCTTGATCCAGAACAAAACTCTGGATATGTAGACTATTTTATTGATTATCCTTTTGATTTATCTCAGGTTTTGTTCGTGGCAACCGCCAACAATACAAATTCAATTGCAACGGCTGTCCTCGATCGTCTTGAAGTAGTCCAAATGCCTTCATATAATGACGAAGAAAAAATTGAAATAGGAAAACGGTTTGTACTTCCCAAATATTTACGTGAAGCAGGACTAACCTCAGAGCATGTTCAAATTGAAGATTCAACATGGGAAAAAATTGTAAGACCGCTTGGTTTTGAACCTGGTATCAGAAGCCTTGAACGTGAGATTGAAAGCATTGTAAGAAAAGCAACGTACCGCATCGTTTCCGGACAAGGTACTTCATTTATTATCAATGAAGCAAATTTGAAGGAATTTATTTGAGTTATCTTTATTTCTTCATCATTCCCGAACTAAAACGGGCAAATTCAAAAAACATAAATGAAAACAGTAAAATCATGATAAATGGTGCAACGATTGACAAGTAATTTTTCTTACCCGGTTTATATCCTCGAAGCAATAACGAGTTCGTAACCACAGAAATAGATGATAAGGCCATTGCAAGACCTGCAAGTTCTGGTTTGAGGACTAAACCCAGTCCTGCAAAGACACGGGCGGCAACAGGAATTCCCATTACATTGTAAAACAGTGCAAAGAACATATTTTGTTTGATTTTATTCATCGTTGTTTTCGATAGATCAATTGCATTTGCCACGTCTCGTAAATCATTTTTTATGATGACAATTCCTCCTGCTTCCATTGCTACATCTGTTCCTGATCCCATTGCAATGCCAAGATCAGCCTGCGCCAGAGCTGGAGCATCATTGATCCCGTCCCCCACCATCGCGACTCTTTTGCCCTCATCTTGTAACTTCTTTACATTTTTTGCTTTATCTTCTGGGAGTACTTCAGCAAGAACTTTTGTAATACCTACTTGTTGAGCAATTGCTTTTGCGGTACGTTCATTGTCACCGGTAATCATATACACATCAATTCCCAGTTTCTTTAATTTTTCTACCGCTTCTCTTGATGTCTCCTTCACAGTATCGGCAACGCCAATGAGTCCTAAGATATCGGTTTTATTTGCAAGAATCATTACTGTTTTCCCTTGTTCTTCAAGACGACTCATCTTACGGTCAATTCGTTCAACTGGGAGACCTACTATATCCTTAATAAGTTTTCTGTTACCAAAATAATATGTGTCATTATTAAGATTTCCCTGCACTCCATGTCCGGGAATCGCTTTAAACCCTTCGACTAAGCTCAGTACAAGTCCTTCTTCATCAGCATATTGATATATTGCTTCTGCAAGAGGATGTTCCGACTGTTTTTCAAGAGATGCTGCAATGGTAATGACCTCATCTTCATCTAGTTCCTTCAAGCTTATTGTGTCAGTTACTTCTGGTTTTCCTTTAGTTAATGTACCTGTCTTGTCAAAAACGATTGTATTTATCTTACAAGCACTTTCTAAAGGTTCTCCACCCTTAATTAACATGCCATTCTCTGCACCTTTACCCGTCCCTACCATAATGGCGGTAGGAGTAGCTAACCCCAATGCACAAGGACATGCAATAACAATTACTGCAGTAAATGCCATTAAAGCAAACGAGAGTGTTGATCCCAATATTAAATACCAAATGACAAATGTCAAAATAGCTATCCCTATCACTGCAGGTACAAAATAGGCAGAAATCTTATCGGCAAAATCTTGAATTGGAGCTTTTGATCCCTGTGCCTCTTCAACAAGGCGAATAATTTGTGACAATGTTGTTTCTGACCCCACTCGAGTTGCTTTAAATTCAAAACTTCCGGTTTTATTCATTGTTCCTCCAACCACAGTATCATTTATCTGTTTTTCAACAGGAATACTTTCTCCTGTAATCATTGATTCATCAAATGCCGATGACCCTTTTACTATAATTCCATCAACTGGCACTTTTTCTCCAGGTCGGACCATGATTATATCGTTATGAACTACTTGGTCAATAGGGATATCAAGCGTTTGACCATTTCGAATAACTCGAGCGGTCTTAGCTTGAAAGCCCATGAGTTTTTTAATAGCGTCCGATGTCCGTCCTTTTGCCTGTGCTTCAAGCCATTTTCCTAAGATGACAAATGTGATTAAGAATGCGGCTGTTTCAAAATAGAGCTCAGGAATTTTTTGTCCCCCAATGCCAATAAGAGATTTTGTTCCGAGATAATAAACCACATAATTAATAAAACTATAAAAATAGGCAACTGAAGTCCCAATTGCAATAAGGGAATCCATATTAAATGTCTTCATGCGGAAAGCCGCCCACGCGCCTTTATAAAATCCTTTTCCAATTAAAAATTGAACGGGAGTAGTAAGAATAAGCGAGATAATCCCAACAAACGGTAAAAAGAATGCACGTCCAGGAATCCATGAAAAGAAATCAAAAAGCATGAAATAAATCATGGGAAGACTTAAGACTAAACTCATTGCAAACTTGCTAAAAAGTGAGCTTATTTCTTTCTTTCGTTTATTCGCTTCAAAAGATGGATCTTTTTCATCGATAAATGTGGCAGAATATCCAGTTTGTTTTACTACATCAATAAACAATTCCTTGTTTGCAATTGATTCATCATAAGTGACAATCGCTTTTTCTGCAGAAAAGTTTACATTTACTTCTTTTACACCTGGAGCTTTTTTAAGTGATTTTTCAATTATGAGTGCACAAGAAGTGCAATGCATTCCTGAAAGTGATAAACTCACGCGTTTAAAAGAATTCGTCTCTTTTGTTTCAGTAGATGATTTTAAAGGTGAGTTCATTTGTTTTGTTTCAATCGCTGTTTCATGGCTTCCATTCACCCCATCTAAAAGATGAATAAAACTTTGGGACTTTACAAATTTTTGGATATAATTTTCCGCTTCAACCTCTTTTCCTTTTGGGATTACTACCTCTACAGACTTTTTATTATCTACTTTTCCCTGAAAAGAGAGTTTTCCATTATCATTTTCAATAACTTCTCCGTCTGCCGTAATATGAGATTGAAAAACAACACGCATTGGGTCTTTTGATTTTGTTCCTTTTTTAATAAGCTCAACTGCATCTTTTTCTGTTTGCGTATCATTTCCTCTTTCTATTACTCCTGTATATCCAGCTTTCGTAATTGCGCTGAGTATATCATTGGGCGTTGTTGTTTCGTCGGCAATCATTACAGATCCCTTTCCAGATTTATAATCAATAGTTATATCTGAAATCCCTTTTAATTCGGAAAGTTCATCTTTAATTAATAACTCACATGATTCACAATGCATTCCGTTCACAGAAAAAGATATTTTTTTCATGGCAAAAATTGTTTATAAATTGTTAATTACTTTGTAATGAGTTCCCTCAAGTGCAGAGACAACTTCTTCTTTTGAAATAGGACGGGAAGCGATAATGGACGTTGCTCCATTTTGAGATGAGACATGCACCTCTTGCACTCCTTCAATTTTTTGTAATCTCTTTGAAATAACCTTTTCGCATGCTCCACAAGTCAATCCTGATAGCTGTAGCTTGGTTGTTTGTGACATAATTTTATTTGAAATTTATAATACTACTCGTTTACCTCGTACCAAAAAGGTACGGGGTCGTCCCCTTATACGTTATTCAACAATAATTGTTCCTCTTGGCACTCCCATAGCACACGTAATAGTGTACGAACCTGATTTTATTGGAGTAAATGCAAGAGTTGTCACTTTACCTTTTTCAAATCCCTGAGGAGTATTGTCCAACCCCGGAATCATAATACTTCCCATACAACCGAGACCATCTTCTTTTGCTTCAATATCAAACCGTACAGGACTTCCCGCTTTAACAGTAAATTTGGTTGGCTTTACATCTTCTGAAACAGAATAAGTTGCTTTTATGACCTGGACAGAATTTTCTTGAGCTGCTACAACAGGTGGAGTTGTATCCGCATCTATCTTAGCCTGTATCTGAGGCTTTGCTCCACATCCACATCCTCCTCCACAGCCATTACAAGATCCACCAGTATTTGGAGGGATAGCTGCAGCATTTGCCTGAGGGGTTTGAGTTGTATCAGTATTAGATGTTGTTGGAGCACCCGTACTATCAATAATGTTAAATACTCCACTATACATTCCCATGCTACAAGTAAATCTCACTTGACCCACTTCCGTTGGAGTAAATTCAATAATATTTTCTCCAGCTAAAAGATTTTTACGAATACCAAGTTTTGAGGACACAATACTAGCCGCGCAAGAAAAAGCATCCTCTGATGTAATAATCCATTTAACAGGAATATTTTTTTTAATTGTGAATGAATTGGGAGAAAATCCTGAGGATGTCTGAATCATTGTGACAATCTGTATTCCATCTTTTAGCGTGACATTTGGATCAGCTCCGGCAACAAAAGCAGTCTTTGGACTTAAAAACGCATTCACGTCAATTCCACTTAAGTTCAAACCATTCGATATATTAAATATCGCCATAAATATAACCACAAGTCCTGCAAATTTGAAAAATAATTTTGCAAAAGCACCTTTAACCATCGAAGTAAGTCCTCCAATTCCGAGAAGTCCCGGTGTAGTTCCAAGTACAAATACTCCCATGGTAAGCGCGCCGGTCATTGAACTTCCACTGCTGATTGCAAAAAGCTGCATTGCTTGTGTAAATCCACAGGGTAAAAAGAATGTTGAAGCTCCCAAGATAAATGAATTTTTGTGACTATATTCTTTTTCTACTTGCTCCTTAATTCCAAGTACTCTACTTATCCCTTTTGGAAGGGTAAATTGTAAACCACTTAACTGTGGAAAAATTTCAGTTAACTGCAATCCCATGAGTACCATCACAACTCCAACTGCAATGGTTAGAAGTCCAAGAGTTGGCGTTGATAGTTGAAATAATGAACCAGCATATCCTATAATTCCTCCAAGTACAAAGAAAGAGATGATACGACCTGCATTAAAGAATAAGTGGGGCTTAAATTTTTGAAGTGTTGAAGCTTGAGGGTGTTTTTCAACAAACCGGGCTGATGCGCCCAAAACAAGACCTCCGACAAGCGCCATACATGTTGAAACACCAGCAGTAAGACCTACTAAAAATACCACTGGTAAACTACCATAGTTACTCCCAGACTTTACCGTAAGATTAAATATCCCGATTTCTTTGCCAATTAAATAAAGAAGCACCATAACCAAAAATGCATATCCTAGCTCCTTATAATCCTGCATCCGTTTTGAAAAAAGAGGCAATTTTTCTTTCATTCCTAATTCATACCCTGCATTGCTTACTGCTTGTTTAATTTTTCCTTGACTTAATTCGCCTTCATAGTACACATGCGCAACCCCCTCTTTTTCATTTACATGAGCTTTTTTAACTCCCTCAACTTTCAGTAATTCGTCTTCAACTAATATTTCGCATGAACGGCAATGCATTCCTTTTATATGTACTTTTGTTTCTTTCATATTAATATTTAACAATAATAAATTAACTAAACTTATAATAACAAACCAAATATGAAGAAATTATGAAGAAAGCTTATGTAAGCGGAAGAGCGATAGAAAAGGTCGATCCTATTTTTGATTTACTTTTTACTTGTATAACGCCTCGATGAATTTCAATTGTTGCTTTGGAAATTGCAAGTCCTAAACCTGCTCCAAACACTTTATCTGTCTTTGCCCCCCGATAGAAACGGTCAAAAATATGTTCAAGTTCTTCCTCTTCTATACCCTGTCCATTATCTTTAATAATAATTAAAGCATTATTATATTCTTTAATTAAAGAAATATAAATCTTCCCTTTAAAAGATGAATATTTTATTGCGTTGTCAATGATATTTAATAGCGCTCTTCCTAAACGTTTTCTAAAGCCTAACATTTGTATATGAGAAGTAATCGAGTTGATAACGATAATTTGTTTTTTTAAGGCTAATTTTTGTGCGATTTCTGACATTTCATTCATTAGCTCAGATAAGTCAAATACTTTCCTGAGATTTTCATTTGGTACTTCCGACCAAGCAAGATCCAACACATCTTTCAGTGTTGAAGTTATCCTATCTGTTTCAATAATCGAGTCTTTAATTATTTTTTTATATTCTTCATTTGTTCTTGCTTTATGAAGAGTAACCTCAAAACTACTCCGAAGTGTAGCGATTGGAGTTTTCATCTCATGGGCAACATCAGCAATAAATTGCCGTTCTCTATTAAATGCTTTATCTAATCGATTTAAGAGTTCATTAAAAGATTTCGCCAATTGCCCTATTTCATCACTTCCCTTAATTGAGGTTATTCTTTTGTCTAGAGTTTTGCTGGAAATCTGTCGCATTTGGTAAGAAAGAAATGTAATTGATCGTGTTATTCTGTAAACAACTACGAAACCAACAATCGCAAGAATAATAAATAATCCAATAATGAGTTGAACGCTGTATTTATACTGCAAAATATGTATGGTAAGTATGATAAAAACACCTAAAAATGCAAGACTTAGCGTATACCAGAAAAGTAGTCTGAATCGAAGTGTTTGGAATATGTTTTTCATATTTTTGGTGGTCTATCTGAAATCATATATCCTATTCCATGCAAAGTGTGAATAAGTTTTTTTTTAAATCCCCGATCTATTTTTTTCCGGAGCGTCCCCATAAAAACATCGACAACATTTGAAAGACTATCAAAGTTATAATCCCATACATGTTCAATAACTTGTGTTCTAGTGACAACTTCATTTTTTCGACGAAGCAATAACTCTAAAATAGCAAATTCCTTTGGGGTTAATTTAATCATTTTATTATTCCTCTTTACTACATGTTTCAAGGGATCAACTTCTAAAGTATCAATAGACAAATTGATTGTGACTTGATGATAACTTCTCCTTAAGAGAGCATTTATTCTTGCTTTAAGCTCAGCAAATACAAAAGGCTTTGTGAGATAGTCATCTGCTCCTGATTCAAGTCCTAATATTTTATCTTCAGTTTCACTACGAGCAGTAAGCATAAGGACTGGAGTATTTTTTTTAGAAAGATGAAGTTTTTTACAGACTTCAATACCGTTTAATTTCGGCAACATCACATCAAGAATAATTACATCATATGTTTCTTCTTTTGCAAGATATAACCCCTCTTCTCCATCATATGCCGTATCTACTGCAAATCCCTGCTCGGTTAATCCCTTTTTTATATAATGAGAAAGTCTTATTTCATCTTCGATAAGTAATAATCTCATACCCCCAATTATACGTTATGCAATTTATTATCATTCAAAATGATAAATAATACCGAACAATTGTTTAACTTTGGTAAATATTTTATGAAGAAAGCTTTTCCAACAAGTATAATCTAGTTACATGAAAAAGAATTATTGGAAAAATCTAAAAAAAATAACTTTTCTTTTTGTTTGCTGGAGATTGCTTTTAAGTATTCCTCTATTTTTTACTTATTTTATTCCTTTTCGGAAAGGATATGAATATACAACACTTGCTCGCTTTTCATCTTCTCATATTCTTTCTTCTTTTCCTTTATTAAGTTCATGGTCAAATTTTGATGGAGTGCATTATCTGGCAATTGCCGGACAAGGGTATACAGAAAATGGACGTTTTTTCCCTTTGTATCCACTTTTTGTCAAAATGGGAACACTGTTATTTGGAACACCTCAACCCTTTGGAATAGAATACTTCGCATTAGCTTTTCTTATTTCAAATCTGTCTCGGTTCAATGACAAATGTTGTGGGTAACTTTTAGTACTTTAGATTATCTTCACAGTTGAAACCCTTCTTAAAACCGGTGGCACAGGATTTTCTTTCAT
>PFLI01000067.1 GCA_002785065.1 Candidatus Roizmanbacteria bacterium CG_4_10_14_0_8_um_filter_33_9 | reverse complement strand
GCAGCTCTGCTGCGGGGTAATTCATTATTAGCGTGTTGATTGCATTTTGTATTTTGTGGCTGTGTTATTTTCGTGTATAATATTCTCCATATGAATAAAATTATTTTAACTAAACAACATGTTTTTCAGTTTGTAGGAGAAAGTAAATATAAGGTAAGTTCTACATTAAAGTTTAATAGTCGATGCATTGATGGACGTTATACAAATAGTGAAAATCTTCCGGCGCTTGCTGTTCCTGGGGCGGACGCAGGGGAACTTGGAATTATTTTTGCAACTGCAAATAGCTATGGATTTGAAGTTGATATGAAAAAAGTTTGGGATAGTCTGATCGAACTGGTAGGAGGCGAGGCAAACCTTCAGTTTCATACCGATTCACATGCAGAGTCCGGGGTCGCTCTTGCAGGTTGTGGACATATAAAACAAATACTAATGGATTCAAAAGCATATGATTTAACTGACGTACAAGTACAATTTATTAAAAATCAGTTTCTCAGGGTAAAAAATAGTGGAGTTTCCGAAATAGAATTATATGGAGATCATCAGGAAGGAGCGGTGTTGATGATAAGCGGAAACTGGGGTGTGTATCCACAAGGTGTGGTTAAAACAGATTTAGGCAATCGAAATGTCCAAGTTTTTGTCTATCATCAAACCTTGGTTGATGCACGTCACAGAGCTTTATCTAAACAATTAATTCAAAATAAAGCCATCCGACTTCCTGATAAATGTGATGAGGATCACGTATTTCATACACTATCTGACGTATGTGAGAATCATCTTTTGGAAACATCAAAACGGTTGGCAAAAGGACTCCCGATTTATAGTGTTGTATTTAAAGAAGACGGGGAGTATAAAGTAGAGGAAATAGGGGAGGTATAATATTTGAATAATATTGTTCGGTTGCGTAATTTATTCTCCAGTGGATACCCCGCCCCGTAAAGCGGGGCTTCCCAAGTCGAATAAATTCCACAACCTTCACAAATCAGTAGCTTAATAAAAGTCAATTTTTGTCATTCCCGCGAAGGCGGGAATCTATGCGATAATTACAAATTATCATTTATATATGATATTGGGACCAACATTATTACTTAAACTAGTTAAAACAAAAAAATTGGTTGAGGGACTTGCAGAGCGTGAATTAGTAACTCCTGAGGGAGCTGGGTTTGATCTGCGGGTTGGGGAAATATACAAATTGGATGGCGGAAAAGCATTTTTAGGAGAGACGGAACGAGAAACGCCAAAAATGAAACTAGTTATTTTCTATGAAAAAGGAAAAAGTAAAAAAATCACTATTAAACCAGGAGAATTTTATATTGCAACCACCATTGAAAAAGTAAATACTCCGCTTGATATTACAATAAATTTTAAACCCCGCACAACTACATTTAGAAGCGGTCTTTTTTTACGGACGGGAAATGTTGCTCCTGGATACTGCGGAAAATTATCTTTTGCAATATCGAATGAAGGTCCAATGCCAGTTACTTTAGAAATGGGTTGTCGGATTGTTCATGCGCAGTTTGAATGGGTGGACGGAGGAGGAACCCAGTATAAAGGTCAATGGCAGGGAGGAAGAGTGACAACAAAAAAGAGGGAAAAACAAATTTAATATATTAAAAGTTTAATGATCATTCGGTTATAAAATTTATTGCTCCAAGTGGGAGCCCTGTCCCGCTAAGCGGGACATCCCAAGTCGCATAAATTTTAGAACCTCATTAAAAAATACTCAATTATGAACTCTAGATTAATAAAACATCCTGAATATCAGTATTTAGATCTTCTTCAGGAAATTTTAGAACATGGGTTTCGGAAAGTGGATCGGGGGACGGGAGACGCTTCTTACAGTGTATTTGGACGGCAGATTCGGTTTAATTTATCACAAGGATTCCCCCTTCTTACCACAAAAAAAGTGTATTGGAAAGGGGTTTTGCACGAATTGTATTGGTTTATGTCAGGGCAGTCAAATATAAAATACCTAGTCGATAATAATGTTCATATTTGGGATGATTATCCCTATAAAATCTATAAATCCCAAATCCTAAATCCCAAATCCCAGTCAAATCCCAAATCCCAAATTCAAAAAGAAATGACAAAGGAGGAGTTTGTGGAAAAGATACGAACGGATAATGTATTTGCAAAAAAGTGGGGGAATTTACAACGGATTTATGGGGAGATGTGGAGAAAATATCCTACAAGAACAAAACGAACCATTGATCAACTTGCATGGGTTATCCAGGAAATCAAAGATGATCCAAATGCACACAATCTTATTGTTAATTCCTGGAACCCCGAATATCTGTATACTATGGCGCTTGAAAAAGAAACATCTCATTTTCCCATCTGTCACAATATGTATCAGGTTAATATCATTGACGGTAAGCTTTCATTACAACTGTATCAACGAAGCGCGGATATATTTTTAGGAGTTCCTTTTAATATCGCAAGCTATGCTTTATTAACTCTTATTTTGGCAAAAATAACTGGTTATGAACCAGGAGAATTTGTTCATACATTCGGTGATGTTCACATTTATGAAATGCATCTTGAACAGGTAAAAGAACAGTTAAATCGTAAACCAAAACCATTTCCCAAAATTAAATTTAACCATTATTTTAAAACGATTGATGAATTCAGGCCAGAATATGTTGATCTTATTGAGTATGATCCGTATCCTCCCATTAAAGCTCAATTATCAGTTTCAGGTGGATTTATAAAAAAGAAATAACAGTATGACTATTTCAATTATTGCAGCAATTGGTCCTAATCGGGAACTGGGAAAAAACAATAAGCTTTTGTGGAATATTCCGGAAGATCTCAAGCGGTTTAAAAAAATAACGAGCGGTCATGCGGTAATTATGGGACAAAGGACATTTGAGTCAATTGGAAAATTGCTGCCGAATAGGACGAATATTGTTCTTACTTATGATGTGAAGGAATTCAAAAAAAGAAATAAACATTTATTTCGTCATTCTGGCACCAAACGCGATTGTCCAGAATCGGATTCTGGATCCTTCGACAAAGCTCAGGATGAATGCGCTCAATTGCTTACCAGAATGACGGGGGTTGTTGTGGTTCCATCTATTGACGAAGCAATACAAGAAGTAAAACGTGTTGAAAAAGATGAAGTTTTTGTTATTGGCGGCGGAATGATTTATAAACAATTTCTTCCTTTTACAGATAAGTTGTATCTTACACTGGTTGAAGGAACATATGAAGCCGATACTTTTTTTCCCGATTACTCTTCTTTTTCCAAAGTGGTTTCGCGAGAGAAATTGGATACTGAAAAATATAAAATAACATTTTTGGTTTTGGAAAAATAATATATGAAAAATCCAAAATATTTAGAGGAGGCGTTTGAGGAAATCGCAAAGGAGATGAATGATGTGTTTGTTAAAAAACATAAAGATTATGGGAAGGGAAACATCCTTGATATAGGGGAACTGGGGATTGCATTTCGAGTTAGCGACAAATTAAACCGCTTAAAAAATTTACTTGCACAAAATAAATGTCCCGATAATGAAAGCATTGATGATTCATGGACTGATATTGGTGTTTACGCAATTATTGCTATTATGTATCGGCGCAAATGGTTTCAGAAGTTAAAGTTGAAGGAAAAAAAGTAAATAGGCATGGTACAATCTCTACATGAAAATAGGAAATGTATTCAACTATTATTTGCCTCCTGAATTGATTTCCAAACAACCAGCTTCGCCTCGTGATTCTTCACGTCTGTTTGTATATGATACAAAAACAAACAAAATCGGTCTTGATTATTTTTACCATTTGCATAAATATATTCCAAATAATTCATTAATGGTTTTTAACAAAACAAAAGTATTACCTGCTCGTATTAAGATGAAAAAATCTACAGGGGGTAAAGTGAAGGTTTTATTTTTGGTAAATGAGATTGGGAATATTCAATATTCAACAATCAATATTCAATCAATATCTAATAATCAAACGATCAATAAAAACAAGATTCGTGTCTTTGTTGATCGGAAAGTACAGATAGGTGAACGATTGTTCTTTAATATCAATTATTATGTTACTGTTATTGATCAACAAGAGCACATTTTTACTGTTCAATTTGATTTTTCAATTGAAACTTTATTTACACTTCTTGAAAAAAAAGGTACAATGCCAATTCCGCTGTATATTAAACATAGCCCTTTAAATCGGTCTCAATTACGGGAAAAATACCAGACGATTTTTGCTCAAAATAAAGGTTCAGCAGCTGCTCCCACTGCTTCACTTCACTTTACAAACAGATTATTTGAAAAGTTAGAAAAAAAGGGGATTAAAAAAGAATTTGTTACTCTTCATGTTGGTATGGGAACTTTTGCACCGGTTACGGACGAGCAATTTAAGCAAAAGAAATTACATAAAGAATGGTATGAAATTGATCAACATACATCACAATCGGTTCAACGATCAAAATCTGAGGGAAAAAAGTTGGTGGCCGTTGGAACGACTGTGGTACGAACATTGGAGTCTTTAAATCCTAAATCCCGAACTCTCCTTCGACTAACCTCAGGACAAGTAAATCCTAAACAAATTCCAAATTCTAAAGAGAAAAATTTAATATATAGTAAAACGGATTTGTTTATTTATCCTCCCTATGAATTCAGATTCGTTGACCATATGATTACCAACTTTCATTTACCAGGATCATCTCTCATGATGCTGGTCGAGGCTTTTCTTCAATATAAAAATGCAAAACGCAATCTTGTTGATTTGTATAAAATTGCAATAGGGGAAAAATTCCGGTTTTACTCATTTGGAGATGGGATGTTGATACTGTAAGAAATTGAGTAATTTGCAATAGGAATTGTGATTAGAATGAGGATCAAATAAACATATCTGTTGACTTTAGTTATGCATTTTATTATCATCAGGAAATAAAGATACATTATTATTTATTATCTAAATTTTTAAATATATGGCAGACGTTACAAAATCATCTCAACCAGGAAAAAGTTATAAAGAATATTTGACTGATCTTGAAAAACTGTTCGAAGAATATCTCCATAAAAAAGCACCTGCTCTTCCAGAAGGTGTAAAAGAAGCGATCGTAAGATTTGGTCCATGGATTACTCTTATTATGATGATCTTAGCTGCTCCGGTTTTACTTGCAGCTTTGGGAATAGGAACATTTTTAAGTCCGTTTGCGTTTATGGGAGGAATTAATGCTGGATTCGGATATATGGCTGGTCTGTTGTTTTCAGTAGTTGTTATTGTTCTGGAGCTTATTGCCCTTCCAGGACTTTTTAAACGGGAAATGAAATCATGGAGACTTATGTATTATGTAACACTTCTTAATGCAGTGCATAATGCAATTTCCTTAAATATAAGTGGACTTGTTATCGGCACTTTATTAAGCATGTATATTTTGTTTCAAGTGAGGGAGTATTATAAATAAATTTAATTTATAGAAACATATGAGTGATAGATTATCGCCGGATGGAAGATTGTTAAATCCAAACATACTACGAAGACAAGATAACAGAGCCGCTTCGGGAGGAAAAGCGGAAAGACAAGGAGTTCCTATTTCACAGAGAGTCGTTGTATCAAAGGAAAGACCAAAAGATCAAAATGTTACCTTAGTTAAAGATACTACTTATATGTTGGGAAGGGAAGATCCGAAAAGTCAACTTGAATCACTTGGAAAAGGATACGACACTATTGATATAGTATTAGAAAGAGGCTTAAAAAATGGTGAGGGGCATACATTATCAAGACGCCAGATGTCTATTGCTTTTGCAGAAGAAATTGAAGGTAGAAAAACCACAGAATTTCTTTATGTTCATAATAAGGCTTCATCTGGAGATATATTAATATTTAACCGGGGTTACGAACAAAGAGATATACCAAATTCAGATGGCCTTCGACGTTTGGCTAAAACTTCAAGGTATTTTAATCTTGGCGAAGAAGACGATGGAGGCATTACGACTATTGAAAATATGTCAAATACCGTATTGCTTGTTCCATTAACGTCAGAAAAAGTGCTATGTGTTGAGGTTATGGGTATAGGATCAGAAATGACATTAGACGCGTGGGAGATAGATAGAGCTTTATACGATAATTTAAGAGAGAGAGCATTAGCAAGAGAAAAAGCAGCAGAAGTCCCCCAAAAACAAGCAGTTCGAGCATATTTGGAAGAGCCAGGTGACAAACCACAAATTAAATTAGAACCAGGAAAAAAATATAAAGTTGGGAGAAAAACAGGTGATGGATCCAACCAAAAAGCCGCGGAAGATGCGGGATTTGGATTTATTGAGATAACTGGAGATCATGGACAACAGAGCTTATCAAGAGACCAACTTGAAATAGAAGTGGTAGGAGATCCCGAAAGTCCTGAATTAAGAGTCAAAAATACAGGAAGAGATCATGTTACTATTTATAATGAACAAGGCAAAGTTCAAGATAAATTGTTTGGAAGAATTCAACAAAGCAAACGTGCAAAAAGGAGAACGACCATTCCTGTTAACGCTGGTTTACGTCTTGACTGTGGATTAAATTCTCAATTTAATTTATCGCTTGAACCTAAAGTTCTTTCAGACGGAACTGTTGGGCTATATGTGAGTGAACATCCATAAAAAAATTCTTTCAATCTTATTTGTATATTTAACATATGAGTAATCCATTATTTCGATCTCAACTAAAATCAAAAAAATCCCGAGCTCGGTTGGGGGAAATACATACTTCACACGGAACTATAAAAACTCCTGCGTTTGTGCCGGTTGGGACCAAGGGAACAATAAAGACTCTTCTTCCGTCTTTAATTCCTGAAATTGGTATTCAGGTTGCATTTGTAAATACGTATCATTTAGTTATTCATCCCGGAGTGGATGTGATTTCCAAATCTGGAGGAATTCATAATTTTAGTCAGTTAAACATTCCTTTGATGTCTGATTCAGGAGGATTTCAAGTTTTTTCCCTAGCGGGAAAAAACAAATCCCAAACTCAAAATCCTAAATCCAAAACAAATTCTAAATCGCAAAATATAAATAAAGAAAACGATTCACGGGGAGCAAATATTAGAGGAGAAGAACAACCCTTGGTAGTTAAAATTTCTGAAGATGGGGTGAAATTTCGGTCAACGTATGACGGACAGTTGATTGAGTTTACACCGAAAAAGTCAATGGAGTTTCAGAGGAAAATAGGAGCAGATTTAAACATGGCTTTTGACGAATGCACGTATTATCCGACCACCCATGAATATGCGGAAAAAGCAATGGATAGGACACATGAGTGGTTAAAAAGATGTATTGAATGGCGATTAGCGAATAGTGATCAGAGATTAGAGACAACCAATACTAATTCCCAATCTCAAGTTGCAAGTTGCCAATACTTATACGGCATTATTCAAGGTGGGACATACGAGGATTTACGTAAAAAATCGGCTGAGTTTGTTGTTTCACAAGATGTTGATGGAGTGGCAATTGGAGGAATATCAGTCGGGGAAACAAAAAAGGAGATGCGAGATCAGATAAAATGGGTTGCCGATTATCTGCCAAAAGATAAACCAGTACATTTGCTTGGAGTTGGGCAGATTGATGATATTGTCGACCTTGTAAAATACAGAATTGATACATTCGATTGTGTTGAGCCTACAAGGTTGGCGAGGATGGGAACGATTTATAAAATTGCAAATATCAAATTTCAAATGTCAAATCAATTTTCAAAAAACAAAGGCGATTTGTCAAAAAGAGATAACGTGGATATTACAAGAACTGAATTTAAAAACAATTTAGAACCGGTTGACATCGATTGTAATTGTTATGTTTGTACACATTTTACAAAAGCATATTTACATCATTTATTTAAACAACGGGAAATTTTAGGATATAATCTAGCAACGTATCATAATCTGTGGGTGATGGAAAGATTGATGGAGAGGATACGGGATGAGATAGGTAACGATAATATTTAAAGACGTGATAACAATTTTTATGCAAAAGAAAACACAACAACCTTCATTTTTTTTAGATATTATTACTGGTCCTATGTTTTCCGGAAAAAGTGAGGAATTAGTAAAAAGATTGCAGCGATATAAAATCGCTGGTTTACACGTGATGGTTTTTAACCATACGCTTGACAAACGTTATACTGTAAACACAATTAACTCTCATTCAAAGATGAAATGGAAAGCACAAGGGATTAAAATTCCTGAGGATATTTTAAAAAAAATAAAGAAAAATACGGACGTAGTTATTATTGATGAAGCTCAATTTTTTGGAAAATCACTCATCACTGTTATTATTTCACTTATACATAAACATATACATTGTATTGTGGCAGGTCTTGATACTGATTTTCGTGGAAAACCGTTTGGTATGATGCCCCAACTTCTTGCGCTTGCTGATGGAGAAGTTGTTAAATTAAAAGCAGTTTGTGCGGTTTGTAAAAAATGGAATGCAACACGTTCACAAAGACTTCTTGCAAATGGCAAACCAGCAACTTCCAAAGACCCACTTATCAAAGTTGGTGCAAAAGATAGTTATGAGCCTCGTTGCCTAAAACATCATATAGTGTTGTAATTATTTCTTTTGTTTTTAACAATAGTAAAAGCATTCATTTTACATATTAAATATATATTTCTTTGTAAAATTATGATATAATTTTCATTTAAGAACTAAAAACAATAATAAATGTCAACTGAAAAACAACCTATCACTTTATATTCTGATTCTCCACCTCTATGGAATGTAAAATCTGTCATTCGCGATCTACCTCCTGCATTATCTTTTTTAAAGATAGAACTCTTGTTCCATTACCCAGTAAAGAAACACTGTTTCGCATATTTGATCATATAACAACAAATAATAAAATGGCCAACCTGCTGTCTTCAGATAGAGCAATACAAATATTGGATAAGGAAAGAGCTCTTGAAGGCGAATGTAAAACAGGTGCGATTGTTTGTATTGATGGTCGAATATCGCTTCTTCATCAATTTTGACGGAGAATTAATACGCGAGAAGTAGCTGGGTCGATATTAGATATAGTTACTGATGATCGAGGAAGAATGATTTTAGATCCGCAAAAATCGCGTAGATTAATCGGAGCATTTGAAGGAGTTGTTCAAAAGCCAACTGGAAATCGTGATTTACTTGAGATTATTACAGCCCATACAAGCATTACACATCCTGATCATAAATGTGGCGCTATGACAGCAGAAGTGGTAAGTGGTAGACGAGAAGGCCCAATAGATAAAGCAGCAATAGAGGAAGTGGAAAGAGGAAGAGAAGCGATTGAGAATACATTTAATGATCTTTTAGAAAAGCAAGGGAAAAATAAGATGCAACAGGTTGCAATTATTGCAATGTCTGATACAGACACAATGGGTTTTATACTTAATTACCAAACAGATACGGAGTTTTCAACAACTACTCTATTAAGAGATGGACTTGCAAGATATATAGAAGATAAAATC
>PFLI01000137.1 GCA_002785065.1 Candidatus Roizmanbacteria bacterium CG_4_10_14_0_8_um_filter_33_9 | reverse complement strand
TTGTTTTGCTTTGCTCGCCGAGTTTCGGCGGGCGGAAACGCTGGGGCGGGGTTTCAAATCATTCGAGCGATTTTCGCTCAAAAAAGGTTCGAGCTTCGTTCAGCAATTGCGACCAGTTTTTTCAAGTGTTTTTGATACACTTCTCAAGATGATATACTTTCTTCAAAAAAAAATAAAAAATAAAGGCTATTTATTAGTTTTTTTAATTATCTTCATATTGTTTGTTCTAAAAGGATTTTTTTTTCTTGATCCGGATTTTGGGTGGTATTTACAAACAGGAAACCTAATGAGAAGAATTGGCATACTTAAGACCGATCCTTTCTCCTATACAATGCCGAGCTATCCAATTATTGATCATGAATGGTTGTCAAACATACTTATTAGTTGCATTTATTCTTATGTTGGGATGTTTGGTTTAGTATTTGTTTTTAGTTGTTTTGCTATTTCTTCCCTTTATTTACAGATAAAAAAAGAGGTAGGGATTGTCAATATTTTATTGCTTGTTGGTGCATTTATAATGTTGCCGTTTTTTGGGGTTCGCATTCAGGTTGTGACATGGTTTTTCTTTTCTTTATTTATTTTTGTATTGAGAGAAAATAAAAAAAACAAGTTTCTTATTTTATTACCTCTATTTATTTTATGGTTAAATTTGCACGGGGGCTTTATCTTAGGGTTGATTCTTTTTTTATTCTATTACTTAGATAGATACCTTAAAACAAGGTGTATAAAAGAAATATGGACTGGGATTTTGGTAGTTTTTACAATGGTATTACTAACAGGAATAAATCCCTATGGATTTCGTTTGCTTGGAGAAATGATTCGACAAACAACAAACACATCTCTTCATTTATACATAAATGAATGGAAGCCATTTTTTACCATACTTAACATACCGTTTTATCTTTACAGTACTTTAGTATTGGTTTTTTTATTTAAAAACCGGAAAACAACACCTTTGTTTACTGTGTTATTTTTACTATTTTTGTTTTTTTCAGCAATTTCCAGTATAAGAAATTATCCACTTTGGGTTATTGGGTCAATTTTTTACATATTGGCACAATTTGAAATACTCTGGAAAACAGTGAAAAAAATAAAAAAAGGAGATGAAAGATTCGCCATATTTAACAAATATGTACAAACATTTTTTTTATTGGGTATTTTATTACAAATATCTCTAGAAGGAGGAAGCTATTATAAGTCTACAGCTGAACAGATGTATCCAGCTAAAGCCATTAAGTTTTTGAAACAGAATAAATTCGATGGAGAACTTTTTTCTGTATATGGCTGGGGAGGGTATTTAATATGGAAGTATCCTGAAAAAAAAGTTTTTATTGATGGAAGGATGCCGAGCTGGCACCAGAAAGCACCAATAAATAAAGAAAGCAATAATGTATTTGAAGAGTGGAAAAACATATTTTCCGGGAGGATTAAAATTCAAAGTATTCAAAAAAAATACAATATTGAAATTGTACTTATCCCAACATTGCAAAACATGTATCTGTGTAAAAAACCATCAGTAGTGAGTTTGCTATTCAACAATCTTATTGTAAATAAGCAAAAAAAGCAAAAAGACATGTTTAAAGATTTTCCGATAATTTATCAGGACAATGTCTCAACCATTTATTCTCTAAACTAAAAAAGAATATGAGTTTTCAATACAGTTGAAGTTCTTGTTTGAGGTATTAAAGTATAGTTTTTAATACAAAACGGAATAAAACAAGAAGCTCCTCTTTGAAGATTTACGTCTCCATCGGGACCCGAAACAACAACTGAACCACTCTTAATAAATAGGTGTACAAAAGAATCTTCTATATATTCTTTTTTTTGTTTTTTTACAACCAATTCATCAAGGCAGTAGTTTTTTGTTGTGAGAAGTCTTTTGCCTTTTTGATGTCGAACAGCATTTTTAATATCGTTATAGTTTGGATTTGTATCAACGTATTGAAAGTAGTCTTCTATAGAAAGGGTTCTTATTTCGCCGTTTTTTTTCATTATTCCTTTATCAAAACTTCTGAGAGTTGAGGAGTTGTCGTCGACATCAATTTGAACCTCGTAAACAATATTTCCTAAAGGAAGGCTTTTAGCGTCTTCTTCCCATGAGTGATGAAGGCCCCCTCCACTCAAGTCAACAAGAAAACCTTTTTTAACACGATGATTGTTTACATATTGATGAGGATTGTTTAAATTGGTGAGTTCTACTATATTTTTGTGTGCGTCGTTAAAACTCAATTCATGTTTCTTGACCTTGTCGCCGATTTCTTGTATTGCCTTATTCAAAAAGAGACAACAGTTTTTGTATTCATTAATGTTTGTATTTTTATGCAACCCAAACGTAATTAGTCCATCTTCAAAAAAATACCATGATTCTGGTTTTGGTTTCCACCTTATATTTGCATCTTTTTCTTTAATGTGTAGTTGAAACGAATTACCCAAAGACTGAGTAAACTTGATAAGAAGGGGCATTCTTTTAAATTTATTTTGAGTTGCTCGGCCAAGAACTTCAAGGGGATATTTTGAAGCAAGTGCATATATTGTGGTGCCATCTGCAATGTCATATCTGTCTTTTTCTAGAGGGGGATTTTTGTACAATTCAAAAGAAGCTTGATCAGTATTTAATAACAACTTAGAACCACCAAAAAGTTCATAACTTTGACCGATTTTTTTATCTGATCCCACACCTAGACCTTTAAAAGTAGAAATATAATTTCCTCCCCATGTGGGTTGCTCAATGAGTTTGGGAATGATTTGGTATGGTTTTTTTTGTATCATATCAGAATTACTATTTTAAATGTAAATAGTGTATAATGCAAACGTGGAGAAACCAAGGTTTACAACATATCTTCGAGCTTTACGGGTAAATCAATGGATAAAAAATTTTATTGTATTTACTGCTATAATATTTACAGGAAAGCTCTTTGATTCCCCCCTTTTTTTACACACAACATCTGCATTTTTTGTATTTTGTCTACTATCTTCAACTTCTTATTTACTTAATGATATTATCGACTATCCATATGATAAAAAACATCCAATAAAAAAAAATAGGCCCATTGCTTCAGGTGAAATAAGTATTCAACATGCAACATTTATTGTTTTTATTCTTACCATAGTGTCTCTTATTACCTCTCTTTTTTTCTCGCTCCCCTTTTTTTTAATTGCACTTTTATTTATACTTCTTCATTTTTTTTATTCTCTTTATTTAAAAAAATTTCCCACCATTGATATTTTTACTATTTCTTTTTCTTTTATGCTTCGAGTCCTGGCGGGGGAGATTGTTTCAGGGTACCATATTCCTATATGGCTTTTGCTGACAATATTTTTTGTATCTCTTTTTATGGCAACTATTAAACGCCACGCGGAGCTTGTTGTTCATGGAAAAGAAACAAGAGAGTCTCTTTATCGTTACAAAACTCACTTTCTTGATTTTCTTAGTACAACATTTGCAGCTGGTACGATGTTGGCGTATGCAACATACACCTATATGGAGAAAATTCCCCAAGTAAGGACAATATTTTCCCCTCTTACCAGTCAAATCCTTCCTGATTTTGAAGCCCGTAAATGGATGATGATTACTGTTCCATTGGTGGTTTATGGTGTGGTAAGATATGCTCAGCTTTTGTATGAAAAAGAACAAGGGGAGAGACCGGAAAAAATAATTACACAAGATGTTCCATTAATTGCTACTATCGCATTGTGGATTTTGATCATTATTTTGTTAATTTATGTACTTTAATAAATTGGTCTTGACAAAAGGATGAATGGTACATTAATATTACTATATATGAACATATTAAAATCATTCAACAACAAAATTAATGGTTTTTTGGTAGGATCTGTTTATGCGGATACTAGTTATTCAAATAACTCAAATGTTTATGTGGGTTGGAAGGTGCCATCTCTTGCAGATATAATTGGCTTTGTCATCAAATTCCTTTTCATTATAGCTGGTTTAGCGGCTTTAATTTTTCTCCTTCTTGGTGCTTTAGCGTGGGTTACTTCTTCAGGAGATAAGGAAAATGTCAAAAAAGCGCAAGAAAAAATACAAGCAGCTGTTGTTGGACTTGTTGTTATCGTCGCGGTTCTTGCTATCATTGTTACTCTTGAGCAATTTGTTTTCAATGGAAAACTTTGTCTTGGAATATCTTGTGAAATAAATATTCCATCGCTAATAGAGAATAATACCCCATGATACTATTGGCTTCACTGTTTGGTCAAGTAAACGCTCAGTCTCTTCAAAATTGGGACACAGGAGATCCTGCAACCAGCTGTGTTGTTGATGACGTACCTACTTTAAAATGTTTTGAAGTTGTATTTGGCAACATTCTTGTTATGGCCTCTTCGCTTATCGGTCTTGTTTTGTTTATTATGTTTATCATTGGTTCATTTAACTATATTACCTCTTTGGGTAATCCGGAAAAAATTAAGAAAGCCCAGGGAACTCTTAAATACGCTGTTGTCGGACTTGTTCTTTTTGTGAGCGCATTTCTTATTCTTAAGATAATTGACATCATATTTTTAGGAGGTCAAAATAAAATATTTCAATTCACCATTGGTCAATGATTCTATTTTGATACAGGCGTAACATAAATAACACGAACCCCCTGATTTTCGGGTATAGGAGAGATCATAGTATTTTCGTTTTGAAACGAAGATATGAGTACGAAAAGAAACAGTGCAACTCCAACACCGATAAGAATTATTCCAAATGCTCTCATGTATTAAATTGTTCTTTAATAAGATATTGAGGTCTTTTTTGAACCTCGTGATAAATTTTACTAATATATTCTCCGATAATGCCAATTGTCAAAAGCTGTACGCCTCCTAAAAACATTGTTCCAACAAAAAGAGCGGACCAGCCGGTTACCAAATGGGAAGGATAAAACAATTTTTCAACAATAGTATAGATAATTCCTAAAAATCCAATTGAGGCAGAGATAAAGCCCAGATATGAAGCTATACGAAGGGGTTTGGTTGAAAAAGCAGTAATTCCCTCAAGGGCAAAATTAACCATTTTTGAAAGAGTGTAGTGAGTTTTACCTGCGTTTCTTTTTTCACGTTCAAAATATACATATTGAGCAGGATACCCTCCCCACGCAACGAGTCCTCTCAAAAAACGTGACTGTTCGGGTAAGTTGTTAAGAAAAGAAACAACTTCTTTATCGAGGAGACGAAAATCGCCAACGTCTTGAGGAATTGGGGTATCAGAAAGAAAATTAACAAAACGATAAAATAAAAGTGCAGTTTGTTTTTTGAAAAAACTATCAACCTCTCTTTTATTCCGTTTCGCATAAACCACCATAGCTTCATGTTCCCACCTCTTTATCATTTCGGGAATAATTTCTGGAGGATCTTGAAGGTCGGCGTCTATACTGATTACGCAGTCTCCCTTTGCTATTTTGTATCCACACATGAGGGCCATTTGGTGTCCAAAATTCCGATAAAAGGAAATATACTTAACTCGTTTGTTTTCACCAGCAACTTTTCTTATTTGTGACAACGTATTATCTGTTGATCCATCGCTAACAAAAATAATTTCATAATTATATTGAGTGACAATGGGTAAGAGGCGATTAAATAGGGGGGTAATATTTTGTTCTTCATTGAAGACGGGAACAATTATTGAAAGTAGGAATTGTTGCATATTTTTCTAAATGCTAATAGCTAATCGCCAATAACCACTTATGTTACGGGGCCAGGAGTCGAACCGTGGTCTAGGAGATTATGAGCCTCCTGTGCAGCCGTACACTACCCCGTAAATTGTCAAACTAAGTTGATTATACTTGAGAATGAAGAAAGAATCAATTACTAAAAAAAATATTAACCCATTGCTTATAAATAGGAACAGGAGGAGAAATAATTGGCGTAGGTGTTAAGGAGGGGTGGGGAATAATTATTACCAGTTCTCCCTCTTTTGAAAGGTTGAGTTTATTACGAATTGTTTTTTCAACTTCATATAAGCTTTTTTGTTTAACGATTTCAGTTTTTAGTTTAGCATTTTTTTGTTTTGCTTCTTCATATTCTATCTTTGATCTGTCATAGATTGGAGTGTTGCGTTTTATGTCAATCATATTTCTGACGAACGATGTAGTAAGAAAAAGGAGAAGAATAAACAAAAATATCCTGCGAAGTGTATTCATGTAAACAGTATATCAAAGCAAGTAATTGGAGTTTATTATACTTGTGCTATTTGTTTAAGTATGGTCATTATTCTGGATGGATCAGCTTGCGTTTTTAATTCTTTTATACAGATTCCAATAATTAATTTTGGATTTTGTTTGAATAACGCGTCATTTTTTTGTATCAGTTTTTGAATTGCTGCTTTCAATTCTTCATCTGACAATTCTTTAGGCAAGTATGACAAAACAATTTTCATTTGTTCACTTGATTCAGAAATAAGATCTTTTCGTTTCCCCTTTGTGTATGAATCAATTGATTCTTGAAGCTCCTTTTTTATTTTCTGTAAGACGCTTATAATTTCATTATCGTTGAGCTCCGAATGTTTATCAATTTCTTTATTTTTGATTTGTGCTACAATATATCGTAGTGTATTAAGGAGGTTTGTTTGTTTCGTTTTAAGGGCAATTATTAGTTCTGTTTGGATTTGTTGGCGCAACATATCTTAATTATACATCCTCAACCTATGAAAAAAAAGAATGAATCAAACGTTGTTCTTCTTTTAGAACAATTCCAAAAAAACATCTTAGGTAATAAGCCTTCCATAGACCAAATGATAAAGGAGGTTCAGATGATGAGATTTAAAATTAGACCTATACAGGGAGATTTTTCATACCTCAATTTCCAGAATTCACGATTTATTGAAATTCTATGGAGTTTGGGAAAAATGGATGAGTTTTTTAACAGAAGGCCTTCTTCACTTTCCTCCAAACAAAAAGGAATTTTTTTCAATTACTTTGATTCAATGTATCGTTCATTTCAAGACGAACTAAATAAACTGAACTTAAAACTTCCAAGAACTGGAAAAAACCCCTCAGTTTTTGAAATGGAGATCTTTAAGGAAAAAAAACCTAATAAAAAAGTTAATTAAAATTGTACACATATGAAACGATTTCCTGTTGTTTTTGATTTGGAAACAAAACACACGTTTCGGGAATTTTCTGAACCAGAAAAACTAGGTGTAACCGTATTATCCCTATATGACTATGGTACTGGAAAAGAATCTATCTATACAGAAAAAGAACTAAGCGGGGCGCTTCGCATTTTTGAAAACGCATCCTATCTTGTTGGATATAATATTAATGGTTTTGATTTACCTGTTCTTAAGCCCTATTATGCTGGTGACATATCTTATTTCCTAACCCTCGATATTCTTGAGGACATACGGATTAAAATCGGACACAGAATTTCACTTAACGATGTTGCCTCAACAACGCTGAATAAAAAAAAATCAGGTCATGGCCTGCAGGCAATTGACTTTTATAAAGAGGGGAAATGGGATGAGTTAAAAAAATACTGTCTTGACGATACACTTATTACGAAAGAGCTTTTTGATTTCGGACTCAAATATAAAGAAATTCATTACATGACTCCAACCGGAAGGTCTATTATCCGAGTTGATTGGGAGAAGTATATGGAGGAGTCGGGGAAAAGCGAAACCCATATGACCTTGCCGTTTTAATGTCCATTGCATACGTATTGACAACCCTTGTACAATAGAATTATTGCGTAATTAGACAACAATTATTAATTTTGGTAGGTTAATACTTTCTATACAACAAGACGAAGACAATAATCGATATTTTACAGATTAACATAATCAAAACTTACATTTTAGTAATGCTATAATTCTTCTATGGATAACTTTAAATTGGAAACAAAAAATAGCGAACCAAGCGTAGAAGATAAAAAAGTTGTGGTTGAGGGGATGATTGCATATCATGTCAGTAAAGGTCATATTCGAAAAGAAAAAGATGAACATTTCTCTATCATTATCAAAGATCAGAAAAATAAAACACTTGGAGCTATTGTTGCTTCTTTTCGTTGGGGAGCAATGCACATTGAAACTCTTTGGATAGATAAAACAATGAGAAATAAAGGATGGGGAACTAAGCTCATGAATCTGGTTGAACAGGAAGCATCTAAACGCAATTGTCATTTAATGTATACAGATACGTATTCTTGGCAAGCACCTCGATTTTATGAAAAATTAGGATATGTGCTTTACGGGAAATTGGATGATTTTCCAAAGGGTTGCTCTTTGAGTTATTATGCAAAGAAATTAGAGAAATAAAAAACTATTTATTTGATCTATATGTATTCGTTCAGATTTAGTCCAATAAAAAATAAAACAGGATTATTTAAAGCTATAGAATATATTCATTTGGAAACACATAGACTTTGCAAGAAAAATCTTGGTTATTTCTTACCAGTTGCCGGGAACATTGGTGTTTTTTGTCATTATGAAGATGAGTATGAAGTTTTAACTCAAATAAGAAAAGATTGGACAGATATTTCGGATAACTGGAATCAGAAATATTTCCGGCTTCATAACCCGATCAGTATTCCTGCTAAAAATAGCATATCAGAAATAACCTATACTTATCTTTATATCCGTAAACCCGATCCCAACAATCATCATGTTGGTGACGTTGATTTTTACATGAAGCCAGATAAATACAGAGAGCTTAAACAATCTTTATTATCAGGACAAGTTATAAAAGGGGTAACAATATTTGAACGACCAAATCTTGATTTGATCAGGCTTTCTGATTCAGATAGTGATGTGTGCGCACTTGTTGGCCAAAAGACAATGACAGAAAATATAAAAATCAGTTAAGTAATGCACAGTTTTATTTTATTTGATATCATATACACATGAATAAAAAAACAAAGTTAGTTGAAACAAAAAATAACAAAAAGACGTCAGTGGTAAATGGTGTTGATAATTCAGGACAAAAAAAGAGGTTTCGCTATTTACTAAACTCCGCTACAATCATAAATTTCGCTTGGGATTGATTTTTGTTCTCATGGTAATTGTCGCAGTTATGTTTTTTTTCTGGCAAAAAATGCGTGTTGCATTAGTGGTGATTTTCATCGCACTTCTTGCTGCTTTTGGTCTTGAAGTTTCAAAAAATGATTGGGATTTAAAGAAGTTGATAGAAACAAAGTCATTTCAAGAATCAAAGGTTTCTCGGGATGAGAAAGGTAATATTTTGTTTGATAAATTAGGAAATATTACTACCGATAAAACTAAAGGAAAAAAAGCGGATGACTATAACTGTAGTGATTTTTCCACTCAGCCAGAAGCTCAAGTTTTTTTTGAAAAAGTTGGTGGAGTTGGTCAACCTCCTGGATTTCCATTTTCACTTAACTCTGTGGTTGATAAACTTTTAAAAAAAGAATTTGATTTTCACCGTGCCAAGAGTGAAGCGCATCCTTTGATGAAAAACTATAAAATTGATGCAATACCATTGGCTCATAATCTATTAAATAAATGGCGCGACTCACT
>PFLI01000119.1 GCA_002785065.1 Candidatus Roizmanbacteria bacterium CG_4_10_14_0_8_um_filter_33_9 | reverse complement strand
TTAGGAAAATAAAAGTTAATCCTGTTGATTTTTAAAACTCGGTTTCATGCTCATTATTGGATTAGAAAATACTTATATTTGGGATATACCTACCGTAGCTTTAAAATAAATAGTTGTCATATCTCACCAATCTAAATTGATTTAAAAACAAAGCTTCGTTTGGTATTATACTTAATACTATTTTAAAGCATAGAGGTATAACAATGTTTTTTTCAGTTTTGGGCCGATTATGATACAATACTATATGGTCCCATTCATAAAAAAACATGGTATTTTTATAATCTATCTTTTTATTTTTCTACTTTTTCTTGCCCGAAACCCCTTTTCTACCCGAACACTTATTCCAAACTTTGAGCCATACCCCGACGCTCTTCATTATGTTGCACCTGCGCGTAACTTTGCCCTGAATAGTCAATTTGCCATTGTCAGGGAGGACCGTGTAATTTTACCCCGCGTACCTCCTCTATATTCAGTATTTCTTATTCCATTTTATATGGTAAACAGTGATCCGCGTTTTTTTTACTTTGCTAATGTTTTTTTAGCATTATTTTCCTTTTTCCTCTTTTTTCTGATTGTCAAACACCTAGTTGTATTATTAAATTCTCAAACACAAACTGACACAAAGTCTGCAAATAGATCCCGAAATAAATTCGGGATGACAGAAAACTATAAAAGTAAATTAACTGTATTCCAAAGAATTGTCATGCTGAATTTATTTCAGCATCTTATTCTTTTTTTCCCCCTTTTTCTCTACATAACCAATTACTTTAACTATTGGTATCCAACCCTTGCTATGTCAGAAAATCTTACTATTTTTCTGTTTTTACTTAACCTATATATTATTACAAAACCCATCAACAAAGTTACTACAATTATGGGTGGATTTCTTCCGTTTGCTTTCTTTATTACCAAGTACGCCCATATTACCCTTACTGGTGTATTTTTACTGGCATACTTCGTAAAGATAATCACCGAAACTGGTTGGAAAAACAAAAAGAAATTAAAGAAATTGGGTCTTTTTTTTGGCGGATCTTTACTAATTACATTTTTATTATTACTTTATCTCGAACTGCTTCCAGGAATTTCAACACTCTTTAACTATCTTGCCATATTGTTACCCAAAGGAAATAACGGAAGTCAAATAACAAACCGCGGAGGAAGTTGGTTTTCGCTTATATATGTAAAAGATTATTTACCTCAGTATCTTCGTGCAATGATAGGTGGTTATTCTGTCCGTTTTCTTTGGGACAATACACCTATTGTTCCAATTTATATTGGGACTCCTGGAGTTTTGGGGTTACTACTTGGGATTTTTAATAAAAAAACTCGTCTTCTATCCGTCACTCTATTATCTACTCTTCTATCTTCAGTTTTCTTTATGTCTACCTTTTATTCACTTGAAATGCGCTATTTGTATCAAGCTATACCAGCTATATTAATAGGATTCGTAATATTCTGGATACAGTTGCAGTTTGTCATGCTGAATTTATTTCAGCATCTAAAAAAAACTAAAACCACGAATAAAACTCAAATTAAGATCCCGAAACCCTTACAGGGTAAACAAGTTTGGTATGACAATCAACTACCGTTAAAATTCATAAGATATTCGAATTTTGCATTGAATATTTTATTATGTTCGATATTTTGTTTTTACACAGCCACTAATGCAATTCGTTTTAAAAAACAAATAATGCTTAATCTGAAATATGCAGAAACCCCTTGGTATTATTTGTCTGTTGTAAAACTTAACGACTATTTCAAATCATATCCTAAAAATAAACCAGCACCTGTGGTTATTTCGAGTTTAATTCCTTATTATGTAGATTTTTATTCCGATGGAAACTACTCGTTGCTTCCTCTTTCACTTCATCAAGAATTTAGGGATAATCGAAAAGAGGCGTGGGGGGATTTTGATTATACTGATCTTATTAAACTATATTATAAAGTTCTTTTGAGCGGACACGAACTGTTTGTAC
Source organism: Candidatus Roizmanbacteria bacterium CG_4_10_14_0_8_um_filter_33_9 (assembly GCA_002785065.1). Classification (GTDB taxonomy): domain Bacteria; phylum Patescibacteriota; class Microgenomatia; order UBA1406; family GWC2-37-13; genus UM-FILTER-33-9. The sequence continues at coordinate 7,628 of PFLI01000119.1, read as the reverse complement.
ATAATTATGGTTTAGGAAACGAAAAAGTTCTTCATGATGATTTTGAAAAAATCCAGGAAAATTTTAATATGACAAAAGTATCTGAAGGCTGCTATGGTTTATGTGATATCTGGCAGCTACGAATGAAGTGGGGAATTGAATGGATTTATAATAAAAACAACAAGTGAAGACACCTATTGCACTCTTTATTTTTAATCGACCAGAACTCACAAAAAAAGTATTTAAGATAATTCAGAAGGTTAAACCTCAAACAATGTTTGTTATTTCTGATGGTCCAAGAATTGAAAAAGAAATGGATATTGTTGACAAAACAAGAAAAATTATTGAACAAATAGACTGGAAATGTGATGTTATTAAAAAATATTCTAATACAAATCTCGGCTGCCGTATATCTGTTTCATTAGGTCTTGATTGGGTATTTTCACAAGTTGAAGAAGCAATAATACTTGAAGATGACTGCATACCAGATCTTTCATTTTTTCCGTATTGTGAAGAATTGCTTCAAAAATATAAACAGAATACTAGAATAATGATGATCTCGGGAAATAATTTTATCTCCTATAAAACACAATTTAGTTATGATTTTTCTTACCATTCGCTAATATGGGGCTGGGCTACTTGGAAAAGAGCATGGCGTGCCTATTCTGATGCAGAAAAAAGTGGATTATCATATATTTCTCGCAATAAGCAAGCTCTTTATAGAATCATGTCGAGTACGAGAATTAATGCTATAGAAAAAACTCTTAACGGATCAATTGATACCTGGGATTTTATCTGGCAACTCGCTCTTCTTATGAATAATGGTTTATGCATTTTCCCAGAAGAAAATCTCGTTCGAAATATCGGATTTGGAAAAGAAGCAACACACACTAAATTAAAAACATTTCATACTAAACTAGATACGAAACCTATTGCTTTTCCAATAAAACATCCAATGCATATTACTGCTAACTTGGATTTTGAAAATAAGATTTCAAAAACTTATTCCATTTCTTTTACCCTTATTGATTTATTTAAACAGTTTTTTCGATAATAAGAGTAATATTTGTAGTAAGAATGTTAGGATAAACACCTCCGTTTGCCAGATACATAATCTTAAATAAAACGTGAAGTTTTTGTTGAAAACAAAAACGAATAATATTGATTAAGTTATTGAGCGGGATTTAAAAAGGCTGAATCTTAATTATTGCATCTTCTAGCTCTAATAAATCAGCCAGCTGCAGTAATGAGTTTTCTGTAAAAGCTGTTTCGTGAGTATAATCGTAATATCTTTCAAAAATAGCCAAGGGATTTCCTATATTGGGAACGGTAATGATTAATACTCCGCCTTTTTTTAGTTTTCGGTAAAGAGTCTGCAAATAACTAATATGTTTAGTTTTTTGAATATGTTCCAAAACCTGAGTCATCATAATAATATCGTACGTAGATAACTTGTTTTCAACCGTAGCAATATCTGAAGCAGCCCACATATTTCGAATCCGATACGTTTTCTTTATATACTGTAAAATATCAAGTTCTGTATCAACAGCATCAATTGATACAATTCCATATTCGTTACAGTAGGAAATAAACTCACCCAAACCAGAGCCAATTTCAAGTACTGAACAATCTTTTTGCGATAGCTTATTATTAATGAAATTACCAAAATTATAACGAATGTATGCTTTCTTTCGTTTTAAAGTCAATGAGGGGTTGTTATTTGCTAATTGTTTAAAGTATGTCATGACGCTTTAAATTCTGAATTCTAAATTCTTTTTTATACCACTCAACTGTCCGTTTTAGACCAACTTCAAACGAAGTCGAGGACTTGAAATCAAATTCTTCATCTGCGCGGGATACATCTAGTTTACGCCGTGGTTGACCATCTGGTTTGGTAACATCAAATTCAATAGTTCCCTGAAATCCTACCACATCTCCGATTTGATGGGCAAGTTCGTGGATACTCAATTCAAAACTTGACCCCAGATTAACTGGTTCCGGTTTGTTATATCGTTTTGTTGCCAAAACAATTGCTAAAGCACCATCTTCAACATACAAAAATTCACGTGTTGGCGCTCCCGTTCCCCAAACAGTCACTTTGGATTCTTTTTTTTCTTTTGCAGTTACAAATTTTTTAATAAGCGCGGGAATAACATGGGAGCTTTTATTGTCGAAATTATCACCTGGGCCATATAAATTAACAGGCAGGAGGAATATTGAATTGAATCCATATTGTGTTCTATATGCTTGCGATTGGACAAGAAGCATTTTTTTTGCAAGTCCATAGGGGGCATTCGTTTCCTCAGGGTATCCGTTCCACAAATATGCTTCCTTAAAAGGAACAGGGGTGAATTTCGGATACGCGCAAATAGTCCCAATAGCAACAAATTTTTTTACCTTAGCTTTCCATGCTTCATGCATAACGTGAACTCCCATTGTCAAATTGTCATAAAAAAGTAAACCGGGAAACTCACGGTTATAACCGATTCCTCCAACATTAGCTGCTAAATGTATTACAATATCTGGTTTAACCTTTTTCATTAACTCTTCACATACTGTTTGACTCCGTAAATCATATTCTTTTGATGAAGGAGAAATAATTGCTTTTGGACTTTCTTTCTGGAGTAATACAACTACATGCGATCCTAAAAAACCTTGACCCCCTGTAACTAAGATTGTTTTATTCCGTAAACTTATTTCATCCATATTGTTATTTAATAACAGTATATATCCATGCTATTAATTGAGCATGAATTTTATGAGCATATATGATGGGTATTTTTTTAGTATATGATATAACTACCCGATGCTCTTCCTCAAACTGCATTTTATATTGAGTCCCTCCTTTTGATGTATCATGAATTCGAAATAGAGAAAAATGACGAGATAAAACTGTGGGAGGATATTTTTGAATTATCCGTATCCAAAAGTCATAATCCATACAATATCTAAAAGACTCATTAAAATATCCTATTTCATTAAATAGAGAAGACCGCCAAAATGTACTTGGCTGAACAATGTAATTTGCAACACATAAAGAAGAAAAAGAGGGCTTTTTGCGGAGATACTTTTTATATGAAGCAACAAATGACTGAATCTTTTTATTTTCAGCATCAATTATAAAATAATCTCCCGTAACCCACATAGTTTCTGGATGTTCTAAAAAATGCTCCCCGACGGTAAGCAGGGTATTGGGAAGATATACATCATCAGAATTGAGATATGCAATAATTTCTCCTGTTGCACGCTTAAATCCTTTATTTAAAGCACTTGTTTGACCTTTATCTTTTTTGCTTTCCCATATTATATTGTTTCCATACGATTTGAGTATCGAAATAGTATCATCCGTTGATCCACCATCAATTACTATATATTCTAAATTTGGATACTGTTGACTCAGTACACTATCAATTGTTTGTTTAATAAACCTTCCCTGGTTAAAACTGGGAGTAATGATGGAAATACTTGGAAGCTCTTTTTTCATTTTGATTGTGCAGATAACTTAGTTTTTAAATCCATCAAAGCATTTTGTCTGACTAACTCAGTAATATTCCTCTCCAAATTCTCGACACTGCGCAGCAACCTAAAAAACAAAATAAAAACAATAACAAAACCAAAAAAAATTAAGGTATTCAGATTTTCACCGAAACCCATCTGCTGAGATAATCTTCGAACTTCTCCAGGAAATAACGAAGTAAACAAAATACCTCCCCATATAAATAAGGTTGTAGCAAATTTATACGCTGTCTGATTGTGTTCATGTCGAATAAACGCAGCAAATTTACTCCCGATAAACCAAAGGGAAATACAAATAAGAATTATGTAAACTATCATAAATAGTTAATTAATGTTAAATTACAAATAAACAAATCCACAAATCACACAAATAAATATTAAACTATAAATTTTAAAAACTGTTTTGAAATTTTTAATTTTGTAATTTATCATTGATTTGTCATTTGTTATTTGTTATTTGACATTTTTTTTCCTATCCTGTTAACAGCATTCTAAATACCATCTTCATTGCGCCAATAACAGATTGTTTATTTTTTTTCTTTTTGGCATATTCTGTATACCGAACATGCGCTGTCATTTCACAATGTTTTAATCCATGACGGGCAATTTCACGGATGATTTCGCTGTCAAATTCATACCTGTCAGAAGTAAGATGGATATTATCAATGGCTTTTTGTGAATACGCTCTCAACCCAAACTGACTATCGCTTACCCATAATCCGTAAATAAGCCAGGTTATAAAATTACCAATACTATTTCCAACAGCTTTATACCGGGGCATATGTTTTTCTTGATAGTTTCGGCTGCCCATAACAACATCAAAACCTTTTTGTATCAGTTGGATCATTGGTTGTATATCGATCGGATCGTGTTGACCGTCTCCATCAAATGTGACGATACTATTTGCGCCAAGTAATTTGCACGCCTCAAAACCTGTTTTGATTGATGCTCCTTTACCTCGATTTAAACTATGTCTGACATAAATAATTGCTTTGTTTTTTAATACGTGGGACGTATTATCCGTAGAACCATCATCTACCACTATAATATTATGAAAGCCATTTTTTTTAATTTCATCAATTACTCCGCCCAATACAATAGCTTCATTGTACGCAGGTATAACAATATATATTTTTTCTTTATCCATACCAATGTTATTTATGTTTCTTTTTTTCATTTCGTTTTAAATCTGCCTCGACCATCATTTTTACTAATTCTTCAAACGAAACTTTTGATTTCCATCCTAATTTTTGTGTAACCTTATCAATACGCGCTCGAAGATGGGGAACCTCAGCCGGTCTTTTAAAGCGGGGATCAATTACGACATATTTTTTCCAATCAGTAATTCCAACTGCTTTAAAAGCTGCAATAACAAAGTCTGCAACAGAATGATACATTCCGGTTCCTACCACATAATCATCGGGTTCTTTTTGTTGAAGCATCAAGTACATTGCCTCAACATAATCTCCGGCAAATCCCCAATCACGTTTCGCCTCCAGATTCCCAAGTGAAATAGTTTCAGCAAGTCCTAATTTAATTTTTGCAACTCCATCTGTGATTTTTCTCGTTACAAATTGAACACCCCTGATAGGGGATTCGTGATTAAATAAAATACCGTTTGAAGTATATAAACCATAAGATTCTCTAAAGTTCACTGTCATCCAATATGCGTATACCTTTGAAATACCGTAAGGTGACCGTGGGTGAAATGGTGTTTTCTCATCTTGATATCCATTATCGTTTCCCAATCCGAACATTTCGCTTGTTGAAGCCTGATAATAACGTGATGTTGGTGAAAGGAATTTGATTGAATTAAGAAGATAGAGCACTCCCAAAGCATTAATCTCTGTTGTTAATTTGGCCTGTTCCCAAGAGGAACCCACAAATGATTGAGCTGCTAAATTGTATATTTCATCTGGACGGATTGATTTGACAATATTGAGTAAAGATGCTTCATCTATCATGTCGCCTTCAATAAAATCAATATCTCCATGAATCCCAAGAAAATGGAGATTGTCAAAGTGAGGATTTGAATATCTGCGCATCAAACCATATACTTTATATCCTTTTTCAAGTAACAATTTAGCTAAATAGGGACCGTCCTGACCTAATATTCCTGTGATTAATGCTTTCTTTGTCATAAGGTTGTATTAATTTGTAATTATTAATTAATTTACAAAGTATTTTTGTCATGCTGAATTTATTTCAGCATCTTATCAAGATCCTGAATCACATGGAAACAAAGTTCCAGTGTAAACAAGTTCAGGATGACATTGTTTATATAATCAACTTGCCACAATTAATTATATCACTTCATTCTCCGATATTCATAAACCGAAACACTAAAAAGAAAAATTGCTGAAAAAATAAAAGCAACAAAAATCGAAATTATTGGAGCCATATAGCCATAAAGAGGTATATATACATATGATCCTGAAGCTATTATGATAAAAAGAATTATGTTTGCAACTAATATATATCCAGGCTTTTTAACCGTATACAGAATAAATAAATTTAAAAGATTAATAAACGGTAAAAGAACAAAAGAATAGGATAACTTTCGCGTAATAACAAGTGCTGGAATAAATTTCTCTGTAAAAAAGAGGGTAAAAACCCAATCAGGAAGAACCGCAAGTAAAAGAAATAAACCTGTCGGAACAAGCATATAAAAGATTCCTGATTTAACATGGGGAAAAATATCACGTTTTGCTTTTATTGCAGAAAATGAAGGAGAAATTACTTGTGTAATACTCACAATGGTGCCAATAATAGTAAGTATAATTTTTTGTGCTAAACCATAAAAACCAACTTCGTTTTTTGACCTATAATAAGAAAGTAAAAATAAATCTATACGAAGACCAAAGTTGTTAAATTGAGATGCAATAAAATAAGTAAGGGTATATTTAAGCCGAACATCATCTTTTACTACAGGCGCATTCATAATTGGATATATATGTTTTTTATTGTATGTATATACAAAAAAATAAAAAATTACAGGCCCCACAATACCAAATGTAATAAACAAAGATCCAAGTGTAAGATAACCGCTTAACCATAAAGCAATAATTATGAGTGTCTTAATGACATTTGAAATGTTACTATAAATATTCATTTGAACTACTTTTTTTGTTACCAGCATGATGTTAATAAGAAAATTCTGCCAAATAAAGAAAAGGACTGAAATAGCTACTATCCAAAGTTCCCATGTGGGTACGTTTGTTTTGAAAAAATATAAATCAAGCGTTGGAAATACTGCGCACAAAACTGCTACGATAATAATCGCAAAAAAACTTTGGTAGAAAAAAATACTTTTAATTAACCGGTATTTGATTGGATTATTTGTATGAACAAGATTGGGAAGGTATGAATATATTGTTGCGGTTGTGCCAAATTCCAAAACAGGAGTCAACACATAAGCAACGCCGAATAAAACACTAAAAATCCCATATTCCGCAGGGCTTAAAACGCGAACAAGAAGATAAACGAAAAAAGCAGAAAAAAACACGCCTAAATAATTACCTAAAGTATTGATTATTACATCTTTACTTGTTGGTCTTTTCAAAAAATGGATTAGTTTATCCCGCATCCTTTATTGTATCATAGCCATATAGCCACAGGACCATTCTTCAAGTATAAGCTCCCGAAATGATTTTTGATTTAACCGGATACATCCTTTATCGGTCAATGCCTTTTGGTAATCAAAGCCATATATTTCAGTAACATAGGGAATAACATAAATATTTTTTTCTATTTGTTTTTGTTGAGCAACTGTTCGAAGCTCTTTAAGAACAATGTCTTTCCGATAATAGGTGACCGGATCTGAAGAAGGGATGATTATATATACAGGTTTGGAAGTTTTTATTGAATGTGACAGACTTTTCCAATCTTCTCGATGAAAAGCAGGATTAAGTAAATATATGAATGAGAAAATAATAAAAATTAATAGGACAATACAAGGAAGATGTGTCATCCCGAATTTAGTTCGGGTTCTAAAAAGATGCTGAAATAAATTCAGCATGACAGAAGAATTTAAATAAAGTATTCCATTTGCCAGCAATAAACTCATTGCCGGAATTAAAAATAGGTATCTAAAATACTGAAGCATTGGTACAAAGAAAGAAATAATAAACGCG
>PFLI01000159.1 GCA_002785065.1 Candidatus Roizmanbacteria bacterium CG_4_10_14_0_8_um_filter_33_9 | reverse complement strand
ATAACCTTTCTATAGTTGAAGAAACAGAAACACCACTGCAAAAAAAATTAAAACAGGTAACGCGTTTAATTGGAATTGCCGGAATAATTTCAGCAGTATTGGTTTTTATTATTTCTTTTTTGCAAGGCTCTGGTTATTTTCCGGCGTTTTTACTGGCAATTTCACTTGCGGTTGCGGTTGTTCCTGAAGGCCTTCCTGCAGTAATGACTATTACACTTGCAATTGGAGTAAAAGAAATGGCAAAGAAAAAATCAGTAATTCGAAAGCTTTCTGCGATCGAAGCTTTAGGGAGCATTACCCTTATTGCAACGGATAAAACCGGGACATTGACGACAAACAAAATGAAAGTAAAAGAAGTTTTTGTTGATGATGCAATATACGAACAGGGTCATTTTCCTCGTTTGGAAAATTATCCGTTTCGTCTTATGCTTGAAAATGGAGTATTATGTTCAACTGCATCCTTAGTTTATGTTCACGATCACGGCAGGTGGGATGTGTTGGGCGACCCCACAGAAGGCGCTCTTTTATATTTATCTCAGGAGGTTGGAATTCCGCCTGAAGAGTTACGGAAACAATGGAAAGTAATTGAAGAAAATCCATTTGACAGCGTGACAAAGAGGATGTCGGTAATTGTCATGCCGAACTCGTTTCGGCATCTTAATAAAAAGATCCTGAACCAAGTTCAGGATGACAAAATTCTTTTTTCCAAGGGGGCACCAGAGTCGATTCTTGAAATTTCTTCATTTATCCAAAAAGGAACAACAATTGAAAAATTAACACAAGAACACCGGGCAAAGATTGAATATCAAATGAGGATGTGGGCGAGAAAGGGACTAAGAGTGTTGGCATTTGCGTATAGCGATCAGCGATTAGCGAATGGAGATCAGTCAGCACAAACCAATCTCTCCTTCGAGAAATCTCAGGGTAAACAATCTCCAATCTCCGACAAGCTTATTTTTCTTGGTATGGTTGCCATACACGATGCGCCGCGTCCAGAGATAAATGAAGCTGTTGCAAGAGCGCATAATGCAGGTATTAAAGTCGTGATGATTACGGGTGATAATGAACAAACAGCAGAGGCAATCGGGGTTACGGCTGGTATCATAGGACAAAATGAAGATATTTTAACTGGTTCTCAAGTTGAAAATTATTCTGACGCAGAGCTTTTAGATCTTCTTCCCAAAGTAAAAATATTTGCCCGAACGACGCCTTTTCATAAACACCGTATAGTTAAACTATTTCAACAACTTGGTGAAATAGTTGCAGTTACCGGAGATGGCGTAAATGATGCAATTGCATTAAAACAAGCGGATGTAGGAGTTGCAATGGGTTTGGTAGGGACAGATGTTGCACGCGAAAGCGCAGATATGGTTATTACTGATGATAATTTTGCATCAATTGTAAATGCTGTCGAGGAGGGGAGAAACATCATAAAAAATCTGAAAAACGCGATTCAATATTTATTATCCTGCAATATTTCAGAGGCGATTTCACTTATTGTTGGATTATTTTTAGGACTGAGCCACTTATTCTATCCCATTCAACTTTTATATATAAACCTTATTACCGATGGGTTTCCTGCTCTTGCCCTTGCATTTTCTCCCCGAAATCCTCATAGCATGACTCAAAAAGCTGAAAAAGAAATGAAATTACTGGAAGGAAAAGAACGGGGTTTTATTTTATTTGTTGGGATTATAAGTTCAATAATTATTTTGAGTGCTTATTATATTTTTGCAGGAAAGTATGGATCAGATATAGGGAGAGTTGCTGCTTTTTCTGTATTAACACTTATTCAGTCATTTATTTTTGTTGATCTGTGGTTAAGTCATAGATCTCTTCACAAAAACGTCTTAGGGCTATTATCTCCGTTATTTTTTGTTGCTTTTTTATTTCCGTTTTTGACTCAGTTTATTATTATCAAAGTTCCCATGGTTGCAAACTGGTTTAAAATCCCGACTATTTCGGTTGGTAATTATGTTATATTTATTCTGTTTTCCTCTCTTATTTTAGTGGGAATAAAGGTGGTGAAAAAAGTTGAGGGGATAAGGGGATAATTAGTGATATTTAGGCGCTGGTAGTCCAAACAGTTGATAAAATCTTACATTAAACCGTCCCAATAATCTAAAGTACTACTTTTCTTCTAAAACGGTCG
>PFLI01000170.1 GCA_002785065.1 Candidatus Roizmanbacteria bacterium CG_4_10_14_0_8_um_filter_33_9 | reverse complement strand
TCGGAAACTGACAGTTGAACATTTCACCACTCCGGCTGATTTATTCTTCTATTATACCCCAAATTATCAAACCATTTACGTTATTTTCCTTGTATACCCATCTTACTCCAGTTTGCAACCCGATAGGGTGAAAAAGTGGATTAGATGGGTGGATACTGAAAAAACAAGACACAAACCTGAGTTTTTTTAGTATATAATGATAAAATGCGGATATTACGAAATATTCTTTTTGCAATTGTTGCCATACTTTTTTTAGGAATATTGTTATTTCTTCTTATTCCAACTAAAAAAACCCTGAACAGCCTGCAGTAATTCAGCAAATTAAAGAATTGAGCCGGCTTGAAACAATAGCCTATTCACTAGAAAAAATCGTTGAAGAAGGGGAGAGTCAAGGACCTCTTAAAGATTTTTTATTTGGAGATAAAATATTATTTGTTGCAAATGGAGAAATTATCGCGGGAATTGATTTTTCAAAGTTAATAGAAAATGATGTAATAATAAAAGGAAACCAACTTGAGATTCAACTTCCACCATCACAAATTCTCACAACTCGTCTTGATAATACAAAATCACGTGTTTACAACAGAACCACTGGTGTATTTACAAAAGGCGATAAGGATTTGGAAACAAATGCACGTATCCAAGCAGAAAATTTGCTTACAAAAACAGCCTGCGAAGATGGAATACTTACAAGATCAAATGAACAAGCGGTAAAACAACTTACCTCACTCTTTAAGGGAATAGGTTTTGAGACGGTTAATATAAAAACCTCTCCCTCTTCATGCAATTAAGTGTTAGGTTTTATTTAACAAAACACTCGAATATAGAGCAGTTTTAACCTTAAAATAGATTGTGAAAATTAAAGAAATTACAAATCAAAAGAGGAAGAATCAGGCAATTTCCATAATGGTTCACTCATATAGCTTTTCTTTCGCATTTCAATAAGACTATCAAGATCATATGCTGAAATGGATTGTTGTTCATCGAATTCAAACCAAACAATAAGTATTACTTTTCCGTTTTGTTCCAATAACTTTACGGAATGAAATGAACCACTTGGTCCCATATCTATAAGTGATAATGATTGTTTTTCCTGCGGAATACTTACCAAAACCACACTTGAATCTGGAGATCCGTAAACTTCTTCTATCCCTACTACGTAGTTTTTATACCATTTCGCCTCTTTTGGCAGCACATAATTAAGTAATAGTAATTGCGTTTCCAATGAGGGTAATGATAAAGTTTGTAAATCATAACTTGTTCCACGTGACTTCATAGGTTTTTCTTTCATAGATACATAAGCTAACATATCTTTTTTGTCCGAAGATATGAGAAATTGTATCGTAAATAAAGAGATGTCTTTATAAACCTCGTTGATAGACTTAATTATCTTTAGATTTCTTGACTTATTTTTCAAATCATAACGAACGATTGCTGTGTTTTGTTCGGGCGCATAAGCAACGCGTGAGTAATAAATATTTTGTTCATCTTGCCATTTTACTTGAGTAATTTCAATATTTTCTCCGTTGAATAAAGGTTCATCCTCTGTTTGATTGGTCGAATCGATTAAATAAAGTAAAGTTATAAAATCCTTTTCATTGTTTTTTAAATTTACAGCTACTACGATTTTCTTTGAATCCGGAGACCAAGCAAAATCTGTAATACGTGCGCTACCGTAAACATGTTGCGATATTTTTTTCTTTAATCTTATATCTATAATTTTAATTGCTGAATCTAATCCACCACTTGTTCCAAGATATGCTAAATAGTTTTTATCAGGCGAAATTTTAATATAAATACTTTTTGGTAATACTAGTTCTTCCTGCTTAAGCTCAAAAACCTTATTTGATACTCCACTGAAATCAGTTGTATAAATGGCGCTATCCTTAACAAAAGCTAAAGCTGTATTTGCTGTTGAATTTGTCTGAACTGTCGGTGTTGGAATTTTAGTGAATGATTGAGTTGAGAGTTTTTTATTTGATTGCTGACGTACAAAAATATATAAACCAAAGATACCGAGAATTAAAGTAATAAGAATTATTGCCCAGATATATGGTTTATTTATACTTTGTCTCCCAACAGTATTATTGTATTTTTGTGTTTGATTTTCCATAAAATAAGTATACAAATATACGAAGTATCAATCA
>PFLI01000120.1:1913-2253 GCA_002785065.1 Candidatus Roizmanbacteria bacterium CG_4_10_14_0_8_um_filter_33_9 | reverse complement strand
CGATCCAGGAGGACTTCACGGATGGCCTTGTAAAGAGGAGACATTTCAATTGCTAAAGTTTCTTCGTTTTCTTTCACGTTTTTGCTGTTCTTGGATGATGTTTTTGTTGTTGTTGTTGGAATTTCCAGAGCATGCTTATCAACACGGACACCAACACCGGCATCGACGATGCGAGCACACATGTCCGGTTGATCAGCGAACAACGGGATACCAACAATCGGCACCAGTGCCTCGACGCTCTCATACACACTCGTGTCACCACAGTGCGAAACAAACGCAGCAACTTCCGCACCACCAACATCAGCAGGAGAACGATGAGACAACAAAACCTTTGGAGAAA
>PFLI01000120.1:0-1756 GCA_002785065.1 Candidatus Roizmanbacteria bacterium CG_4_10_14_0_8_um_filter_33_9 | reverse complement strand
TAATAGATTTTTTATATTTGCCTTACCCAGAACAAGTGACCAATTTTTAACATCAATCAAACCAGTCTTTGCTGTTTGAAGTTGTTGAAATAAAAGAGGGAAGAGGAAGATCAGCGAGATTAAAACAGTAAAAATAATTAGCATTGCGATTTTGTATTTTTTTTGAATTAATGAATAAATTAACATTGCACCAATAAAAAACAAGCTCCCATAAAAGGTAACAATACTCAAAACAATAAAAATAATAATTGCAATTTTATTAGAATTAGAATTTAGGTTTTTATTTGATATTTGAGATTTGATATTTGACATTCGAGGATTGTGCTCATTCGATATTAACCTAATAAAAAAAAATAAGGTTGAAGTAAGAAAGAATGTAGTGATCATATACATTCTCGCCTCTTGAGAGTAATATATTATGAGCGGATTAAACAGAAAAAAAATCATTGCCCAAAAAGCAGTTTTTTTTTGAGCAAGTATTAAACCAATCCTATATACAAGATATCCTGTTAATATTGAACTAACAACTGACGGCATTCGTAGTGAAATTTCAGAAAAACCAAAAAAATGTGTCCATAAAGACATAAACATATAATAGAGAGGGGGGTGGAAATCTCCGGGTGAAAAACGAATAGGAATAAGGTGAAATGGAATTGTCCGCGCGACTTTAGCAACAATAGCTTCATCAAGCCAAAGAGATTGATTAAGATTAATTAGACGTAATAAAAAAGCAACGGTAAAAATTGCCAAAAGCTTATTTCTCATATCTTATGATTCTAAATCACAATATCTCCTTTGCTATCCGACTTCTTGGTCATTTTATTATTTTGCCTGTTGGAATAGGTGACAGTGTTGGTTTTAAAGATGGGGTGGGAGTAATTTCAGCAATACCATTTTTTATCATTTTATGAATTTCAGTCCAATTATCAGCTCCAGATCGTGGAATCAAAATATACCCTCCATATTCTGAATAGGAGCTTTTTAAAAAATCCTGGTCACTCATACGAATAGATATGGTTTTATAAGAGCTGGCATCTTTCGCTTCTTTAACAAATGTCTGGAGTGCGTCGGGAGAAATATCCATCCGAATGTGTTTTTTCATTTCATCTAGTAAAGGAATTACTTTTGTAACAAACCCTATTGAAATTACTTTTTCTTTTACTGCTTTTACAAATTGTTGCTGACGGGCTGCGCGGCCAAAATCTGATCCATCCTGGAGTGAATGTCGGGATCGAACATATTTTAAAGCAGTTGTTCCATCCATATGTACTTTCCCTGCGTCAAAATGAAGATGTTCGTAGCGGCAGGGAAATGCTTCTTTTGGGTCATCTGTAATATTTTTGAAAAAAAGCTCAAGTTCAGGCTTTTCTGCAAATAACCGTTTCTTTTCTTCCTCATCATATCCTAGTTCAAGGAACTTTTTTACCTGTTCAAATTCAGCATCTTTTTCACACAAGTCTTTTTCTTTATCCTCAAGGGGATATTCATAATCGTCAAACGTTTTTACTACATTAACATCCACGCCTTCTAAAATATCAATAGCCTTAGTAAAACCAGCAAAATCAATAGCCAAATATGCATCAATAGATAATCCTGTTATTGTTTTTACAGCTCCTTTTATCAGATCTGTTTCGACTGAAGGAACATTTACATCTGGATAATCTTTGGGGAACAAACCGGTTTGGTATACCGCGTTTATTTTTGAATGAAATGCTTCTTTTGATTTTGTTGGAAGAAGAACCCAGATATCGCGGGG
>PFLI01000124.1:9693-10153 GCA_002785065.1 Candidatus Roizmanbacteria bacterium CG_4_10_14_0_8_um_filter_33_9 | reverse complement strand
CAATATGAATTGTCTAAACTATCTAATGTTTCAATTTGAAAATCACATTTCATATTATTTAATATATAATCATTAAATAAATTATTATTAATTAAAATAATTAATATTACATTTTTTATTTCTAAAAATCATATTAAAAGATAAAAATATATTAAAGTATATAAAAATATATGAAAGAGCCATTACTATTAAATTCATATAAATATATGGAAAAAATAAAACACCTTAAATCTTCCAAATCATTGAAATCTTTAAAATCATATAAAATTATTGGTAATGAAGAAAGATTTGATTTTGATAAATTAATCAAAGAATCACAAAATATTAGATTTAAAAATTCAATTAAAAATGAATTTTTAGTTGACAAAAATAATACCATTTCAGTTCAAGATACAATTGAATTATTAAATTTATATCATAGTTCTATTTCAAAGCCAATTATTGACTTAATATTAAAATG
>PFLI01000124.1:0-9671 GCA_002785065.1 Candidatus Roizmanbacteria bacterium CG_4_10_14_0_8_um_filter_33_9 | reverse complement strand
AACTCCAATTTTTTTACACCTGATACTAAAGCGATTGGTCCAGCAGCAAATCCAGAATATACAAGTAATACCAATATCATATAAATCATGCTGGCAATAAATAATGAACCGATTTTTGTTTTAAATTCATCTGCAATACGTTTTTTTCGAACTATACTATATACAATAAGCAATGATGAACTTACTATATTTCCTCCTAAATATGCAACAATAATATTGGAAGACTGTATAGCTGTTTTATCGAAAACCGATGTAAGACTTGAAAGTAAAAGGCTGAAAAGCAATACAATCGATTCTTTACTTCGTATTAGCAACTTAAAAGGAAGAAGAATATCTTCTTTTGCCTGATCAATATTGATAAGATAAGTTCCTAAAATTGTCAAAAAAATCCCGATAATCCCCAATAATTTTATATGCTCATGTAAAAAAATAAGCCCAAACAGATAGGTAAAAAATGTTGTAATTGAAAATAATGGATATATTTTTGATAAAGAAGATTGTTTTATTGCTTCAAACATAACGGTTTTTGCTATAACAAAACAACCGCCAGTGCCCAATATTCCAATAACATATTTTTCCCACTGTATATCATTTTTCTGGTTAAGAGCCAATAATAACAATATGGGAATTGGCAGAAGAAAAATCGCAAGACTAAGTGTAACTGACGATATATGTTTCAGTGTTTTTTTATTAAAAACAACAGAAACCGAACTTACAAAAGCAGATAATAATGCCCATATAAACCACATATTCGACTATTATACAAAAAGTATGTTATAATATAGTTCTGTATGAAAAAAATACTATTTTCCAACTCTGCTTCAAGGAGAACTTCTAGGGAAGGTAGTATTTGTATGAGGTAAACTCACATAAACCGAATGCTACCAACCCGCCTAATTCGGCGGGATTTTTTTTGGGTTATAAATTTAATTTAAAAATATGAAAAAAATATCAAACAATAAATCAAGCAAGAAGTTAATACTTGCTTTTTCAGGTGGATTAGATACTAGTTTTTGTGTTCCTTATCTTATCGATAAAGGTTTTGACGTTATTACTGTTACTATAGACTCAGGTGGAATGTCATCAAAAGAAAAATCTATTATTGCCCACAAATCAAAACAATTAGGTGCTTTGAAACATTATCTTATTGATTCTAAAAAATACTATTTTGATTCAATACTGTCTTGGATAATAAAAACAAACGGACTTTATGAAAATTCATATCCAAATATTGTTTCTTCTCAACGTTATCATATCGTTGAAAAATGTATCGAAGTAGCAATCAAAGAAAAAGCAGGTTTTATTGCCCATGGTAATAGCGGAATGGGTAATGACCAAATACGCTTCAATACAACGATGTCAATATTAGCACCAAAAATGACTATTGTTGAACCAATTAAAGATACTGGAGGAAACCGTGATGAAGAAAAAAAATACCTGGAAAAAAAAGGGTTTCCTGTTTATGGAATTCATAAGAAATACACAACTAACGTTAGTTTGGCTGGAATAACATATTCAGGTTCTAAAATTGATCAAAATTTAGAACCAGAAGAAAATATTTTCCAATGGGTAAAAAATAATAAAGTTAATCAATTTACGTATTACGATATTGAATTTATTAAAGGAGTTCCAAATAAACTTAACGGTAAAAAACTCCAAGGATGGAAAATTCTTGATCAGTTGAATAAAAAAATTGGTGAATTGGGGTTTGGAAAAGGATATTATACCGGAGACTGTATGATTGGAATAAAAGGACATTTGGTTTTTGAAGCACCAGGTTTATTATTCCTAATAAAAGCACATCATGCCTTAGAACAGTATGTACTTACAAAGTCACAAATATATTTTGGAGAATCTGTTTCAAAAGAGATGACAGAAATGATATATAACGGTAAGTTTCTTGATCCTTTTGTCAACGATTTAAAAGCGTTTATTACTTCACAACAAAATAATGTAACAGGAACCGTAAAAATGAAGGTTGAGGTGGGTAATGCCTTACCAGTATCAGTAAATACACCTTATTCATTGATAAATCAGGATATTGCTGTCTATGCCCAAAGTAAAAGCTGGACAAAAGAAGAAGTCAATGGGTTTATTAAACTATATAGTCTGCAATCAAAAATAGCATCTTTAACCAATAAAAAGGAGGTGGTTAAGTATGGTTGAACAAAAAATAATCACAATTAATCCTCTGATATATGGTCAAGACCTATTAAACTTAAACGATCAATTAAAATGGCAAATTGCTTTTGCAGTATCTGACTTACTAAAACAACACCAAGGTCATATGTTGCAGTTTAATGGATATCAACTAGTTGAAAAGTTTATTAATCCAGGACTAGCTGTTGCGATGTGGGACTATCAAAATAAAACATTAATGGCATTCGCAAAAAATGCACCGTGGCCAGGTGCAAATGAATATGGTCAACAAGTTCTTGAATTTGGTAGTTGGATCACCGCACCTGGTTATGAAAATAAGGGTATTGGTACTTTAATGGCAAAAGCTGCAGCGATAACAGCAAATTGTTTTGATCCAAACTCGCAGTTAATAGCTGTCTGTGCTGGCGATAATACAAAACCTATAGATGTCTTAAAGAAACTTGGCGCAATAGAAACCGAAAAACCAAGCAATGTGCAAATATTACTTGGAGAAGGTCAAGCGAAGGTTATTGTTTTAGACATGTCACATTTGAATTTATAAGTTATTTAACATATGAAAACCAATACTATTTACGGAGGAATCTATAAAAAAGACCCCTCAATAAACACAAAGCAATTTATTATGAATCCGGAGATGCTGAATATAGAAAATAGATTTGTAGTCTACTATCTTTGGGAAACCATCGCTCATAATCTAATGATCGCAAAAGTTGGCATCATAAAACGAAGTACCGCTAAAAAAATACTAACCGAACTTATTAAAATACTTAAGGAGGTAAAAATAAAGAATATAATCAACCCAATATTGGGAGATGTTCATGAGAACATCGAAAACAAATTAACTCAAACAATTGGACCAGAGGCGGGGTGGTTTCATGTTGCACGTAGTCGAAACGATCAAAGTATAACTGATCAAAAACTATTTACAAAAAAACAAATTATTGAAACTTGTAAAAACTTAATTGACCTCGAAAGAACTTTATTATTTAAATCCAATTTATATTTCGAAGTTCTTATGCCTGGTTACACACATATGCAGCCAGCTATGCCGTCAACATATGGATTTTGGCTTCAAGCTTATCTTGATCAAATCATAAAAATACATTTATCGTTAATATCTGTCTTTAATTCAATAGATTTCTGCCCGCTTGGAGCAGGTGCATCATATGGGGTCAATTGGAAAATTAATCCTAAATTTACCTCAGCATTACTTGGCTTTTCCAACCCAATGGAAAACTCTTTAAGCGCAGTAAACTCTCGTGGCATAGATGATGCTATGGTTATCTCGCAATTAACAACGTTATCTATAGTATTCTCTCGTATGATGGAAGATATAATGATATGGTCATTACCACAATTAGATTTTATTAAAGTTGATGAAGCTTTGACAACGGGAAGTTCAATAATGCCTCAAAAGATGAATTTGGATATTGTCGAAAAAATACGAAGCAAAAGTTCTTTACTAATTGCAAATTTAAACCATGTTTTAATTGCCTTGAAAGGCACTTCTTCAGGATATAATCGTGACAGTGCAGAAAGTAAAATAGCGATTGTGAAATCACTCGAAGAAATTATAACAACGATTTTTATGACAAAGGAGGTAATTAAAAATATCCTACCAAACACTAACAAAATGAAAAGTGATACTACTCTCACTTTGTCAACAAAATTTGCAGATAATCTATCAAAGAAATATCACATACCATTTCGGATTTCTCATAAAATTGTTGGAAAAATCTTAGCTAAAACAAATTCTGATGTATGTTTAATAACTCCATTATTAGTCAATCAAGTAATTAATGAATATATAAATAGTAAATTAAATATTAATCAAAGTTTTATCAAAAACACTTTTGATCTGAATCAAGCCCTAGATCATTATAACTATTTAGGTTCGCCTAACTCGAATTACTTATTGAAGGTAAATAAAAAATTAAGCAATAAAATTACATATCTTTCGAATTGGTACAACAAGCAAAATACTTTTTTTAAAAATATTGAAAAAAAATTAATTAAAGAAGTTATTAAATTTGTTAATAAATAAATCTATGCAACAGATTGTTAATATTTTCACAGAATTAGTACAGATTAACAGTGTTTCCGGAAAAGAAAATGATTTTGCCGAATATATAACCTACTGGTTGCAATCAAATAAATTTAGCTACAAGATAGATTCTGTCGGAAATATTTTTGCGGATAACCAAATAAAGGGTCGTCCAATTTTGCTTTGCGCACATATGGACACTGTTCAACCTGGAGAAAAGATTAAACCAATTGTCCAAAAAGGAATGATTAAAAGTAAAGGAAATACTATTCTTGGCGCGGATAATAAGGCAGCGATAGCGGCAATTATTCAGGCTATTTCACTACATAACAATCGTCATTTAGAACTTCTTTTTACAGTCAAGGAGGAAACAGGCGGAGGAATTGAATTTTTTCCTTTTGAATGGATTAAATCTAAACAAGCACTTATTTTTGACAGCGCAAATCCTTTAGGTGGTATTATTCTCCACTCTCCTTTTATAATTAATTTTCACCTCACCATAAAGGGGAAAGCCGTTCATGCATCAAAACCCAAAGAGGGACTAAATGCATTAACATACGCGCTTCAATTCATTAACCAGATCAAAACTGGATCATTGGATAAAGACAAAACAACAATTAATATTGGAAAGATAAGTGGAGGAAACGGAGTTAATATAGTCCCTGAATTAGTTATTTATTCAGGAGAAATCCGAAGTTATAATAAAGATTTATTTCAAAAACATCTAGACAAAATAAAAACTATCCATACTCCACATTCAAAACAACCGATAACAATTAATTTTACAACCGATGGATATTGTCCGGGTTATACACATAAAAAGACTGATAAGTTTGTTGAAGCAATCAATCAACTTTATAAAAGTGTTGGTTTAAAAACACACTATTATTATCAATCAGGCATTAGCGATGCAAATATATTAAACGCTAAAGGATTTCAAACTATTAATCTTACAGATGGAACAAAAAATCCTCACACAACTCAGGAAGAAATATCTGTGCAAGATTTGAAAATGTTATCCATGATAATTATTTCATGTATTAATAATTTATGATATCATAGTATCCTATGATAAAAGAACAAATTACTAAAGAATTAAATGCGATTTTGGAGAAAATGAATATCAAAGATATTGATATTTCCTTGGATATTCCCTCCAAACCTGAACATGGAGATTTTGCATCAAGTATCGCGCTAAAACTCACCAAGATTCTTAAAAAAAATCCATATGAAATAGCTCAGGAAATAGCTTCCTATTTACCCAAAAAAATACAGGATGTTGAGAAAATCGAAGTTATTAAACCAGGATTTATTAATTTCTGGATTAGCAAAAATCAACTTATTTCTCATCTTGATCGTTTTGCAAAAGGAACCTTTGAATTTCCAAAAGTACATCTCGGAATAAACAAACAAATTATGGTTGAGTTTGCTCATCCAAATACGCTTAAGCTTTTTCATATTGGTCACTTACGAAATATTTCAATAGGAGAATCAATAGTCCGCATTCTAGAAGCTGTTGGAAATAAAGTAATCCGCGCGAATTATCAGGGAGATGTTGGACTCCATACTGCAAAGTGTATGTGGGGAATAAAGCAAATGATCAAAGAAAAAGGGGAACATATGTTTGTTTCTTTAACCCTTCAAGAAAAAATTGCTCTTATTGGAAAAGCTTACGCAGATGGACAAAATGCCTATGAAAATGAGATAAAAAAACAAGAAATAATAGACATTAATCGTCAGATTTACGAAAAAGATCCAAAAGTTCTCGATCTTTGGAAAAAAACACGTCAATGGAGTCTTGATTATTATGAAGTAATATATAAGCGGTTGTATTCGTCATTTAACCGATATTATTTTGAGAGCGAATCTCCCGAAAGAGGTGTTGAAATTGTAAAGGGTTTACTAAAAGAAGGAGTTCTGGAAAAAAGCAAAGGTGCTGTTGTTTTTAATGGAAAAAAATATGGTCTTGACACCCGAGTCTTTATCAATTCACTTGGATTCCCCACTTATGAGGGAAAAGAACTGGCTCTCGCAGAAAAAGAATTTACTGAATTTGGAGAGTTGGATAAATGCATCCATGTAGTAACCCCGGAACAAACAAGCTTCTTTAAAGTTACATTTAAGGTTGAAGAACTAATTGATGAAAAAAAATATGGGAATAAACAATATCATTTGGCATACGGCTGGGTTAATCTTTCAACAGGTAAAATGTCATCACGAACAGGAAATGTTGTTGAGGCGTCTTGGCTACTGGATGAAATTAAAAAAAGAATTAATAAAAAATTTAACAATTTGGAAGAGGCTTCTGAAGTTTTGACTATTGCTTCAGCAAAATACGCATTTTTAAAAAATACCATCGCAAACGATATTGCGTTTAGCATTGATGAATCTGTTTCTTTAGACGGTAATTCCGCCCCTTATCTACTCTACACTTATGTAAGAACTCAAAGCATTCTTTCAAAAAATACCAAAACTGAAACCACGAAAGCTACCCCATCGTATAATGACGAAGAACTCGATATCTTACGGTTTATCCAACAATTTGAGATAGAAGTAAAACATTCAGCAGAAGAACTTGCTCCCAATTTTATTGCGAATTACCTTTTTGATCTTGCAAAAAAATACAATCTATTTTATCAAAAAAATCCTATTCTTAAAGCGGATGGATCTCAAAAATATCTTCGCATTCAAATAACAAAAGCCGTTGGTCATATTCTTAAAACCGGACTCTATTTGCTTGGTATTAAAACGGTTGACAAGATGTAGCCGTTTCGTCATTCTGGTAAGTCCCGCTTTGCGGGACGCTTCAAGAATCGATTCTGGACAATCAGAAGTGGTACCAGAATGACGAGTTGTATACAATAAAATTTAACTTTATAAACTATTATGTCATATTATATCTGTTCAAATTGTGATTACGGCTCAGCTTCACTTATTGGAAAATGTCCTAGTTGTAATCAATGGAACACCTTCGTAAATAAAGAACGATTCAATTCCGAAGATGGTAAGGAAGAAACTAAAAAAATATTACTAACTCCACTTTCAAAAATAAAAACACAGCAAAAAAAGAAGAAAAAAACTGGATCATTTGAATTTGATAGAGTGTTGGATGATGGTATCTTGCCAGGAGAAGTTATATTATTAACCGGTGAACCTGGTGTTGGAAAATCCACCCTTCTTTTACAATCGTTTCAAACATTTTCAACCGTATATATTTCCGGTGAAGAATCTGCAGAACAAGTACGAGATCGTGCAGAAAGACTACATATTGATTTAAATCGTTTCTATTTTTCAAATGAAGGACAAGTAGAGGGAATTATTGAAGCATTTAAACAATTAAAAACAAAGCCTGAAGTAATTATCATTGATTCTATTCAAACGGTATATTCAAAAACAATTGAGACACCTGCAGGTAGTATAAATCAGATTAAAGAAAGTGCGAATATACTAATAAAGTTTGCAAAACAAGAGCAAATTGCTGTTGTCCTTATTGGACATATTACAAAAGATGGCGATATTGCCGGACCAAAAACTCTTGAACATGCAGTCGATTGTGTTCTAAATTTTGAAGGAGAAAAGATTTCGCAATATCGAATTCTTCGAACTACCAAAAACCGTTTTGGAGGCATAGATGAAATTGGCATTTTTCAAATGAAACAGAATGGATTGGAAGAAGTAAATAATCCACTTATTTTTATCCAAGAAGAAAATGAGATCAGTATTGGAAAAAGTATTGTTGGGACAACAGAAGGCAATAGATCTCTTTTCTTTGAAATACAAGCACTTGTCGTCCCTTCTAGTCTTGGTATCCCACGTCGTATTGTAAAAGGTGTAGACTATAATAAGCTCCTCATTCTTCTAGCCGTAATGAAAAAACATTTATCTCTACCTCTAGACTCATATGATGTTCATATCAATGTTATCGGAGGAGTTAAAATTACATCGCCCTTGGCTGATTTAGGCATCATCTCTTCTGTGTATTCTTCGTTTAAAAACATTCCCATCGCCAAAAAAACAACTTTTATCGGTGAAGTAGGACTATTGGGTGAAATTCGCAAAGGGTATGGTGAAGAAAAAATAATCCGTGAAGCAAAAAGACTTTCATTTCGTCATATTTATTCTTCTATAAATATTAAAAATATAAATCTAATAAAAAACATTATTCGACCTTTATAAATTCTTTCTTAAATATTGTTTTTTTTCCATTTGCTCCAGTAATTTCTAAAATAAGTTCATTTTTTTTCATGGAAAGAGGAAAATCAAATTCAAAAATACCTTCTTTATTTTGATAAATTCGTTCTCCTGATAACATTATTAAAGACTCTTGTTCTGTTTTACCAGTTATTTTTATTTTATCTTTTCGTTTAAAAGTTGTCTCTGTAGGAGATAATATTACTACTTTAGGTGGAGAAAAATACTGTTTTAACTGTAGGGTAAAATACGTTGCGAAAAGAAAAAAAATGATAATGAGAAACAATGTAATATACTTTTTTTTGTCTGAGATTAAAAAACTATCTGATACCTTTCTTTTAAATTTTATATCTTCTTTCTTTTCATATTCTCTTCGAAAAAAAGCAAGCATTTTATTCTCATCTAAATCTAAAAATCGAGAATAGTTCTTGATTATACCCTTTATGTATATTTTTGAAGTAAAAAAATTCCAGTTATTTTCTTCAACGGCTTTCAAAAATTGTTCCCTAATTTTGGTATATTTTTCAATTTGTTGCAACGTCAAGCCCTTATTTATACGTTGTTGTTGTAATATTTCTCCGACTGATAACATAGGTGTTATTCTTTAACTCTTTCTCCGTATTCGCCTGTCTCAGGGTGAACAGTTATTAAATCCCCAACTTTTACAAATATCGGAACCATTACAATAACCCCCGTTTCAACTTTTGCAGGTTTTTTTGCTCCGGAAACCGTATCTCCTTTTGATGACTCTTCTGTCTCAATAACTTTCAATTTTACACTTAAAGCAGGTCTCATGGTTAGAGGTTTTTCTTCATAGACATAAACAAAATATGAATTCCCTTCTTTCATATATTGAGCAGCGGTACCAACTACCACTATAGGTAGTGTGTATTGATTATATGTTCTCTGATCCATAAAATATAGGGTCTCCGTATCTTTATATAAATATTGCATCTCCAAACACTCAACGTCAAGAACATCAACGTCTTCATTCGATTTAAAAGCATATTCCAACGTTTTTAAAGTTAAAATATTCTTTATTCTTGCTTTCATAAGGGCCGAACCTTTTCCAGGAGAATAAAAATCAGCTTTTTGTATTTGCCAGATTTCTCCAACATGACGAATAAACTCGCCTTTTTTTAACGCTCCTGCATTTGTTTTCATAAAAATATGTAAATAATAATTGTTGAACAACTCCCTATTGTATCTCTTTATCCAATATTTTTCAAATAGATGTTAAAGTCGGGTACATCGGTAACAGTTTCTGTTTGTTAAC
>PFLI01000054.1 GCA_002785065.1 Candidatus Roizmanbacteria bacterium CG_4_10_14_0_8_um_filter_33_9 | reverse complement strand
CACTTCTTCAAGTTCTTTTTTTAGATTATTTTTATAATCTTCAAGATCTAGCTTCGTAGGAATTTGATCTACCCGATCGCAACATCGTACCATTCTACGACCGAATCCTCTTCCTTTTCCTTTTCCTTGTCCTCCTCCACAACGGCCCATTCCACGACCTGTTAATGGTCCTTTTCCTTGTGGGCCTGTTCCATCAAATGCTGGCATATTTTTTCAACCCCTTTATAAACTATTTATGAATTTTTAATAATGAATATGTATTCATAATAATACATAGAAGTAACATTGTCAAGTAACAAAAAAATTAAAGAAATAGAAGACTTATTGACACAATCATCATTCCTGATATAATACCCAGAATTGCACGATGTCCATGACCTTCTCTAAAACAAGCAGGAAGAAGTTCATCAAAACTGATATAAACCATAACTCCTGCCACAAGGGCAAAAATATAAGAAAGAATATTCCCATTAAGATATGGCTTGAGCAAGAAATAGGCAATAATAGCTCCTAATGGTTCAGCCATACCTGAAATAAGTGCATATTTAATTGCCTTGCTTTTATTTTGAGTCGCGTGATAAATGGGAGCTGCAACTGCTATTCCTTCAGGAATATTATGGATCGCTATTGCTATGGCAAGTAATACGCCCAACCTCAAATTGGTAAATGAACTGAGAAATACTGCCATTCCTTCGGGAACATTATGAATAATAAGTCCAAGCGTTACAACAAGTCCAGTAGATAGCAGTTGGGGATCGATGATATTTTGTCTGTGACAGATTTTTTCTTCAAGATAATGGTGGGGAAGAATAAAATCAATCAAAGCCATGGTAAGTACCCCAATAAAAAAGAAAAAATTAGCGCTTGAAAATCCTATTCCTTTAATCGCATAAGAAAGCAGTTCAACAAAAGAAAGATAAATCATAACACCAGCTGATAATCCTAAGAAAAAACTGATAAATCTTCTTTTACGAAAGATGTGTGTAAGAAAGATAAGACTTCCAAGCATTGTTGATAAACCTGCAAGCAAAGTAAGAGAAAAAGGAATTATTATTTCATTGAAATTCATGGATTATTATATCAATAAAAACTTTCTGTATCGTTATATATCTTTATACATATGCTGTTTCCAATATTTTTTTATGAAAGGCAAAGTTAATGTTGAAAGAAGAAATCCAATGCTAGGAATAACAGCATTTAACCAGGGTTCATTCACTCCAATTACCCACATATATATTCCGATTGATAAATAGGTAAATATGATAAGAAAAAGTTTTCGTGTTCCACTCGTTTCCCAGGCCTTATCGATTTCAACTCGTTCATTTCTAAGTTTTATTTGCTCGATTTCTTTTTCGATTTTTTCTAAAGTTCCCATAATATAAGTATATCAAACTTGAACAGATGTTAAAACACACTTTTTACTTTTATCCAACATCACAACAAAAAGAATCGGCATTATCGTATAAATCACTAAAAGGAGAATTTCGATTAGTGTAAATATATATTTATTGGGAAGATAGTAACTAAACGAGGCAATCTCTGGTTTTCCATTTATCAATTCTAATACGCCAGTTGAGTTCAAAACATAAGTTATCCATTGCATAATCGGCCAATGGGTTACCAGAATAAAAAGA
Source organism: Candidatus Roizmanbacteria bacterium CG_4_10_14_0_8_um_filter_33_9 (assembly GCA_002785065.1). Classification (GTDB taxonomy): domain Bacteria; phylum Patescibacteriota; class Microgenomatia; order UBA1406; family GWC2-37-13; genus UM-FILTER-33-9. The sequence goes on along the minus strand of PFLI01000054.1, from coordinate 656 downwards.
GACCTTTTTCCTAAATATTCCAGAATTATATTAATCTTCAATTTACGTTTGTAAATAAAATATGAGAAATACATTATTAACAAACTTCCGAATACTGCATTAAGCCAAAAATAGATTGGGTTACCATACAGTCTTCCATACACGTCTACTATTCCATTCTTAAAACTTAACAATATATATAATAGAAAGAACGATCCAATGATGTACTTTTTTGTAATTCTTCTCCAGTAATTTTTAATAACATTTCCCATGATAAAAAAACTTACCATTAATAGTACCAAATCGAAAGAATAGGGATAATGAATTTTTTTTAGATTGATGAAATAAGATGCAATAAATAAAAAAAATGATAATCCGACTTGGAAAAAAATAGATCTATTTTTAATAAAAAAAAAGATAAAATTAAAAAAAATAATTGCCAAAAAAAAGTTGCTAAAAACCACAAAGGACCGTTAAAAATAAGATTTTTTCCCAATAAAAACTGAATAAACTGGTCTTGGAGATTTAATTTGATAATTTGATAATTGCTAATACTAATCAATACAAACCAGATCAAATAACTTAATATTCCAACTACAAAATATGGAATTATCAAACTTTTAACTTTTTTTTTAAAAAAAATGATGTGATTATTTTGTTGAGTATATGTGTATCCG
>PFLI01000155.1 GCA_002785065.1 Candidatus Roizmanbacteria bacterium CG_4_10_14_0_8_um_filter_33_9 | reverse complement strand
GCGAGCGCCGCACCCAATCAATCCGCAATTTCCAAAATGGTGAGCCCACCGGGACTCGAACCCGGAACCAACAGCTTAAAAGGCTGCTGCTCTACCAGTTGAGCTATAGGCCCAATTAGCTATCAGCAGTTAGCTTTTAGCTATTAGTTTTACATTGTATCAATCTTAAGAGCTGTTTTCAACATCCCTCACTCTTCTACTCTCAACTCTCCTCGTGCTTATTGCTAGCCATTTTTTACGAATGCGAAGATTAAGTGGCGTTACTTCCAATAGTTCATCTTCGGCTATAAAATCAAGCGACTGCTCAAGAGTAAGAGTAGTTGGAGAAATGATAGTAGCAGACACTCCTTCTCCTGAAGATCGATTATTGGTCAGTTGTTTTGCTTTGCAAATATTTACTTCAATATCGTCAGATTTATTAGCAATTCCAACAACCATACCTTCATATACTTCAACACCAGCGGGAATAAATAATGTTCCTCGTTCCTGAATTTTTCCAATCGAATAATTAAATGATGTCCCTGGTTTAACCGCGATAAGTGCACCATTTCTAATAGTTTCCATCTTTGTTCCCTTTGGTTCATATCCTAAAAAATAAGAATGAAACTGTGCGGTGCCTTTTGTTTTTGTAAGTAAAGAATTGCGAATTCCGAGTAAATTTTGGGTGGCAATTTTATAGACAAGACGTGTTTTTTTTCCATCTTTTTTCATATCCATCATCGCGGCTTTTCGTTTGCCCATTTCCTCAGTAATAAGTCCAAAAAACTCTTCATCAACTTCAATCGTCACTTCCTCATATGGTTCGCAAATCTCACCCTCAATAGTTTTATATATTACTTGCGGTTTGGAAACTTCCATCTCATATCCCTCGCGTCTCATAGCTTCAATAAGTATTGCAAGGTGGAGTTCTCCCCGACCCGCAACAACAAATTTTGACGTCTGTACATCGTCTTGTACTCGAAGTCCAAGATTTGTTTCAATTTCTTTCATAAGCCGTTCTCGCAGTTGTCGTGACGTTGAGTATTTTCCTTCCCGACCTGCAAAAGGACTTGTATTTGGACCGATGGTAATTTTAATTGTCGGCTCTTCAACAGCAATTGTTGGCAAGCTTTCAGGAAAAGTCGGATCACAAACAGTTTGACCAATGGTTAACTCAGGAATACCTGCAATTGTACCAATATCACCTGAAGGAACTGTCTCAACTTCTTGTCTATTTAATCCGGCGGTAGTATAGAGTTTTTGCACTTTATATGAACCAATTATTTTATTCTGATCAACAAGCGCGACATTCATGTTTTTTTTCAATGTACCTTGATTAACTTTTCCAATACAAAGACGCCCCACATAACTATCATAGTCAAGTGTTGAAATAAGCATTTGGAGTGGTTTTTCTTCGCCGACTGCAGAGTTGGGAATTTCGCGTAAAACAGTTTCAAAAAAAGGAACAAAATCACCTTTCATATCTGATGAATATGTTTGAGGAAGGGTATAAAAGGCTTTTCCATCGCGTCCTACTGCAAAAAGGGTAATAAACTCAAGCGAAGAGTCGTCCTCTGCTAGTTCAAGAAACAAATTCTCAACTTCCTGAAGAACTTCCATAGGACGTGCGTCACGTTTATCAATTTTATTGATAATAAGAATCAATTTTAATCCCGCCTGCATTGCTTTTTTTAAAACAAACTTTGTCTGAGGAAGCGGACCTTCAGCTGCGTCCACTAGTAAAACAGCACCTGATGCCATATTAATTGTCCGCTCAACTTCTCCACCAAAGTCTGCATGTCCTGGAGTATCAATAATATTTATTTTTGTAGTCTTTACTTGTCCCTCCGAAGCTTTACGCGGAGGGGGATAAAAAATCGAAGTATTTTTAGCAAGAATGGTAATCCCTTTTTCCCTCTCTAGTTCATTTGAATCCATGATAAGAGTTTCTGACATTTCTTTTTGATTATCACGAAATGTATGGGTTTGCTTCAGTAAGGCGTCAACCATAGTTGTTTTACCATGATCGACGTGAGCAATAATAACAATATTTCGAATTTCCATAATAAGTAAGGCAGAAGGTAATAGTAATAATTAAGTAGAAAAGATTGATAAACCAATCCAAATCTATCCCTCAACTTCTGTCTATTTGT
>PFLI01000005.1 GCA_002785065.1 Candidatus Roizmanbacteria bacterium CG_4_10_14_0_8_um_filter_33_9 | reverse complement strand
GTCAATTATGTCATCACAGTTTGCGTCTCCTTGTGATTTTTTCAAACAAAGACCTGTTGAGGAGGAACTGGAAGAACTTGAGGCTCTCGAACTACTAGAACTGGACGAAGCTGCCCTTGATGAACTTGAAGAAGAGCTTGAACTACTACTCCCTCCACCGGTAACAAGAATATTAATCGAATGTGAAAAATTACTAATACCATTTCCATTTATCGCTTTAGCTTTTAATCCCATACTGTAAATTGTATTATTATTAAAGTTATACGTATAGCGCGTGTCTGTTTGTTTTATAAAATCCCCTACATAACCATACATATTATAAAGTTCAACTTTTGCAACCTGAGAAGAAACTGCTGCAACAATTTGTACTGGTAAATTTCTACTAGAATTATTTGGCGGATCTGTAATGGTAACTTGTGGCAATCTACCTTTCAAATATGTTGCCGTTTCTGCTTGACTTGGGGTCAAGTCTGCACGAAAACATTTTGCCTTAAGAGTTGTTTTTGTATTGAGGGTCAGTGGACCCGAATAAAGCATTGAGTTAACATTCGGCTCTGATCCATCGTTAGTATACCGAATAGAAGCATTTTGGGTCGTTGTAGTAATATGTACAGTGAGTGAATTTGCGAATTCAGTTCCGCTAAGTGGAGAAAAAAGTGGTGAACTACAAAAATTTCCGGTTCTTTGATAATAATTTACCTGGCTGTAATTACTATATTTGTTATTTACACGATCATATACAACAGCAGTAATATTTGAGGTTTCATTTAAAACCAAAGGCGTTGTATATTTTATCGATTGGTTGTTTGGAATAGTCGCGGCGCTTGGGGGATCGCTTGCTTTTTTTAAGATATAGTATATTTCCATTTCAGATGCAGGTGTATAAATTGTAACAGTAAGGCTATCAGTAAACTGAGTCCCATGACTAGGTTGAAATAAAGGCGCATCAGGTTTTTCTGTATGTAATCCTGTACTTATTCCATTATCATAAATAGCTGTTGCTTCTGTACTTTGACTAACCCCTTCTTTTTGGGAAATAGCGCGCACAATCGTTGATTGATATACTTTAAATGGGGTTGTATAAACAGGAGACCCCCAAAATGGAGTTGTACCGTCGGTTGTATAATAAATCACTGCTCCGTTTTCTGGTGGGATAATTGTAACTGTTTGAGAGGTGCCAAATTTCGTACCTGACGGTGGATTAAAAGTTGGCGGCGAAAATTGACTACCGGTCGAAACAATTAGTTGACCCTGTAAACTTCGTACTCCCCCATTCATAAAACTACTACCTTTAACAAATACTTCATAATGAACACCATTATCATTAGTTATGGTTAATAGAGGTGTTGTGTATGAGGAAAAAAAGTTGTTGGTTGTTTCCTCGAAAACTTTGTGTTTTTCTGTTTTATTTGGGTCCTGTCTTTCCCAAATATAGGTAATCGGAGTCTCTGAATTTTCAGTCACTACGACAGTGAATGTTGCAGTTTTTCCGGCAGCAACCATTTGATTTGTAGGTTGCTGACGGATCTGACCAGTCAAAGTTCCTCCGCCTCCTCCAAGATTATTATCATTAACTGTTTTGTGGAAACTGGCTGTTATTAAATTACTCTTTTCCATATTTTGTCTATATGCTCTAATTGCAATCGTTGATGTTTCGCTAATATTAATTACCAGATTACCAGTAGCTGAAAATTCTGAAATTGCAAGAGGATTTGTATCAGGATCAGACCCATCAAATGTATATTTAAAAGTAACCAAGGTTGTCGTTGATTTAACGCCAACGCTCAAACCAGAATAAAATTCGGTTCCGCTTGGTTGTACAAATACAGGATCGGCAACTACATTCACAACCTCTGGTAATTTACCATAACTGACACTGGCCATTGGTTTTTTTACTCCATCAATCTCCGCAACAGCTTTTACCGTAGCTGAATTTGTTAATGTAATTCTCAAAGCGCATGTAGTTAAATATTGTGAACATTCTTGCTTGACTGCAGTAGGTGAGGTGGTAGGATCGCTCCCATCCTGTGTAGCTTTTATTACCACTTCATGACCCTTTTGTCTTGTAAAAATCAAAATATTATATTCTGGTGGTGAAAACTGATAACCATCCCCTGGAAAAAATGTTAGCTCTGTTCCTGGCGGAGAAGTCATCGGGTAAGTAGGGGTTATACTTGGCTCTGCGGCTTTAGAACGATATACCTTTTTTGAACTATTACTTCTTGAGATAACTACAACAATAATAACTGCGAGTAAGACTAATAACTGACTAATAAGAATTAATTTTTTAAACTTTTTCATTTTTTATGACTAATTTCATTATACATGA
>PFLI01000129.1 GCA_002785065.1 Candidatus Roizmanbacteria bacterium CG_4_10_14_0_8_um_filter_33_9 | reverse complement strand
AATATCAAAAAAAAATTAGATTACAATTGTATTTGTATTTTTAAAAAAATGATATAATTTAGTATTACTAATTAGTTATTTATACATATGGGAATTCCTTTTATATTAATCGGTGCTGCGGTTTTACTTGTTCTTTATCTAATAGGAACATACAACGGTCTTGTGACAGTAAAAACGCGTATACAAGAAGCGTTGTCAGGTATAGATGTTCAGTTGAAAAGAAGGGCCGATCTTATTCCTAATTTAGTCGAAACAGTAAAGGGATACGCAAAACATGAAAAGACAGTATTTGAGAATGTCACTAAAGCGAGATCTTCTTTAATGTCAGCGGGTTCGTTGCAAGAAAAAGCAGAAGCCAATAATCAACTTTCTGGAGCATTAAAGTCATTATTTGCTGTTGCAGAAGCTTATCCTGAATTGAAAGCAAGTACTAACTTTCAAGATCTACAAAGACAGTTGGAAGATACTGAAGATAAAGTGGCTTATTCCCGTCAGTTTTATAATAGCAATGTTCTCGATTATAATACGAGAATTCTCCTTTTTCCGAGTAGTATAATTGCAGGAATGTTTGGTTTTACAAAATCGGATTTCTTTGCCGCAACTGAGGAAGAAAGAAAAAAAGTAGAAGTGAAGTTTGAATAATTTAGAATAGTTGCTCCTATGACATTATATTCACAAATATCCTCAAATCGGAGGAAGACGTATCTTATTTTTGTATTGTTCATTTTTATTATTTCAGGTTTTTTTTATATAGTTGGAATTGCAAATCAATCTTCATCGCAGTTTCTTGTTTATGGTTTAATATTTTCAATTTTTTCCACTGTGGGAAGTTATTTTTTTTCTGATAAGATTGTTTTGCTATCTGTAAAGGCTATTCCAGCTGATAGAAAAACGTACTTTGATTTTTATACTGTTACAGAAAATCTTTGTATAGCTTCTGGTTTACCCATGCCTAAATTATATGTAATACAAGATTCTGCTTTAAATGCTTTTGCAACAGGACGAGATCCAAAACACGCAGTTGTATGTGCTACAACAGGCCTACTCACCACATTGGAGCGAAGTGAAGTTGAAGGTGTAATCGATCACGAGTTATCCCATGTCAAAAATTATGACATATTACTAGCATCTATCGTTGCTGTTCTTGTTGGAACAATTGCATTGGCTTCAGATATGATAATGAGGAATTTTTGGTGGGGAGGAAGGGGAAATAATAATGAAGATAGAAAAGGTAATAATCCAATTATTTTTATAATTTTAATCGCTTCACTCATAATTACCCCTATTGTTGCGACTCTTATACAACTTGCAATTTCCCGAAAAAGGGAGTTTTTGTCAGATGCGGATGGGGCTCTTATTTCAAGAAATCCATCAGGTTTAGCAAACGCACTTGAAAAAATATCGTTATATAGCAAACCTTTATCTACTGCTACAACATCTACAGCGCATCTTTTTATTTCCAATCCGTTTAAAAGCAACAAAGGTAAAATTAGTTGGTTGCAAAACTTATTTAGTACTCATCCACCGATAGAAGAAAGGATGAGGATATTGAGGAGTATGTAGTAATGATAAATAACAAATCTACAAATATACAAGTAAAATCTTCAAATGGCAAATTTTTTAAATAGTTTTTTTATAACAATATTTCATTTGAAATAATTTGTGAATTTTATATTTGTTAATTTATAATTATTTTTATATGTGTGGAATAGCAGGATTTATCGGATTTAAAGACGAAACGCTAATTAAACGATTTTCAAAATTGCTTGAACATCGAGGTCCTGATGGTGAGGGTTATTTTATCGATAATGATGTAACCTTGCTTAGTCGTAGACTTTCTATCATTGATGTTAAAGGTGGAGGTCAACCGATTTACAACGAAGACAGATCTATGGTTATTGTTTACAACGGAGAAATATACAATTATCAAGAACTAAGAAAAGAACTAGAAATAAAAGGTCATGTTTTCAAAACCGTATCTGATACAGAAGTTATCCTTCATGGATATGAACAGTGGAGAGAAGCCTGTTTTGACAAACTAAATGGAATGTTTGCAATCGCAATACATGATATAAAAAAGAAAAAAACTGTTTTAGTAAGAGATCATTTTGGTATTAAACCGTTATATTTTAGCTTATTAGGCTCGACAGATTCTGTCACTCATGTTTTTCCCGCCAGTGCTCGATCGGCTTTAAATACACCGAATCTCCGCGCTGTCGGGATCCCTAACATAAGTGCCACCTGTCGAGTTGTGTTTACTTCAGAGATAAAACCACTTATTTATTCTGGATTAATTCCTGTTGAGCCGAATGATCGTATTATTTATCGATATTTAAAGTATCGTATTCACGATGACGGAAGAGAAACCTTTTTTAAAGGAATAGAAAGATTACTGCCAGGAGAGATGATGATTATTGAGAAAGGTCAAAACTCAAATCTTAAATCTCAAATAAAAAAATTTACAAAACTGGAGGAAAAATTGATGAATAGGGCAGAGACGCAAAATGGCGCATCTCTACAAAAACAACAAATCAGCCAATTTAAAACATTATTAATTGACTCCATAAAACGTCGTTTAGTTTCTGAAGTTCCGCTTGGGACATGTTTGTCTGGAGGTCTTGATTCTTCAACTGTTGTTTCCGTTGTAAACAAGTTGCTTCAGGAAAAAGTTGGAGAAACACAATCTGTTGGAGATATACAAAAAACTTTTTCGGCAGTATTTCCCCGTTCTTCAAATGATGAAGAACGATACATTGATGAACTCTTGGAAACATCAAAAGATATTAAAGACTATAAAGTTTATCCAAAAGTTGATGAGTTCTTTAAAGATTTGAAAGACTTTGTAAAGACACAGGAAGAACCGACAATTAGTACCGGTCCCTATGCCCAGTATAAAGTTATGCAAGAGGCTCATAAACATGTAACTGTGGTTCTTGACGGGCAAGGAGCGGATGAAATGATGGCTGGGTATGTGCCCTATTATTTTGTTTATCTGAAACAGTTATGGAAAGCCAGGCAGTACGTGACTTTTATTAAAGAAGCATATTCATCCAAAGATGTCATACTTAAGCTTCTATTTAGAAGTAAGAGTAAAGAAGTAAGAATAAAGAATGTTTTGAACAAAGGATTTGCGGGTACTTACAAAGATGAAATGTTTATTATAGAAAATAATAATATAAAGAAAAGATTACACGAAGATATTTTTAAAAACAGTTTGCAGTCACTCCTTCGCTATGAAGATAAAAATGCCATGTGGTTTTCAATTGAAGGAAGAGTTCCATTTCTTGATTTTAGACTGTTGGAATTTTTGTTTACATTACCAGAAGATGCTATTATTAAAAATGGTTGGAATAAATATATTCTTCGTGAATCAACAAAAGACTTGTTACCGGAGTTGATTAATAAGCGGCGAAATAAGATTGGATTTACAACTCCAGAATATGAGTGGTTTAAAAAAGAGAGCGATACAATTCTGGAATTTTTTACAGGAGAGCAATTCGAAGCAAAAAAATATGTAAATCAAGTAGAAATTGTAATGGCTTTTAAAGATTTTGTCGCAGGTAAAACTGACGATACGATGTTTTTCTGGAGAATACTTAATCTGGAGTTGTGGATGAGGGAATTCATTGTTAAAAAACTAAATCCGAAATCCGAAATCCCCGCCTTGCAGGCAGGCAGGTTAAATTCTAATCAAACTTCAGATTCAAAACAAATAAAAAACGAGATTATTGTTGAAGGAAAAAAATACTTAAGATATCCTATTCGGACTGAGGTGTTTAAAAAAGGGGATGATGTGTTAAGAAAAATTACTGAAGAAGTAAATAAGTTTATACAATGTCATTCTGAACTAGTTTCAGAATCTAATTATAGATCCCGAAATAAATTTGGGATGACAAGTAAACAAATACGGCATGACACATTTGCAAATAAAAAATGGTTTATAGTCGTTTCTGAAAAAATTGTTGCAACTGCTCAAGGAAGAGCTTATTTTATTTGGGATATTAAACCATCACTTATTGCCACGGTTTTGTCTAAATGTGTAAGCCGTGTCCCATGGGGAATAGGATTGGGTGGTCCATGGACAATGCAGCTTGCTATACAGGAAGTTGGGTTACCGCGAATTCTGTTTGCATCAATTATTGGAGGAATTGGAAAAATAATTGGAAAAAAAGGACTATTTTACCAAATTGCAGGACGATCTGCCGCAGGTATTGACGGCCCAACAGAATATTCGTTGTATCCTGCAAATGTTTCTGCAAAATTGTTACCGAAAGAACCGCAAAGGGTTTGTGAACAAATAGACATAACTATAAAAAATCCTAAATCCGAAATAACAAATCCTAAACTCCAAATTTCAAACAATTATAAAGTATCTAATCTCCCCTTCGAAAAACCTCAGGGTAAACAATCTCCAATCTCCAATCGCTCTCAATACCTCGGTTCTGCAATTATAGATGCGAATGATATTGGAAGAAATGTATTGGGAAATACAATAAGTTTATCAAACAAACTTATTGAAGAGATATTTAAAGACAATCCAATGGGTCAGACAAACGAACAAACACCAATAACAATAGTTATTAAGTTATAATGTTCATCAAGTAATAAAAACTTATGAAAAAACTCATCTCAACTAATCCGGGAAAAAATTATTCCCCAGTGGGATCGGTTTCTGTATCATCATTAAGCGAAATTACAAATAAGGTTGAAGCTGCAAATAACATAAAAAGAGTATGGAAAGAACTTGGTGTTATTCAGCGAATACGAATGTTAAAACCTCTTATCAATCAAATTGAGAACAGGAAAGAAGAATTAGCACTCCTGACAACGCAAGAAATGGGAAAGCCCATCAAGGAAAGCCGTGATGATATTATTTGGGATTTGGGTTATTTGAAGTCTTTTTTTGAATTGGGAGGACAGTATTTACGTGATGAGGAAATCTATAAAAACGGTAAATCGGTTCACAATATCATTTTTGAACCAATTGGTTCTACGGCTGTAATAACTCCATGGAACTTTCCTTTTGATATGTTTTTGTGGGGCGTAATCCCCAACCTTATAGCTGGAAATACAGTAGTATTTAAACACTCAGAAGAAACTCCGCTTATAGGAAAAATCGCCGAGGAAATGATGGATAGACTCAATTTACCCAAAGGTGTATTTTCTGAAGTATATGGTGATGGAAAAATTGGAGCCCAATTAGTTGAGCAAGACGTTAATTTTATTTGGTTTACTGGTAGTTCTACAGTCGGAAAAAAACTATTTGAACTTTCGGGAAAAAAATTTATTAAATCTGCTTTAGAATTAGGAGGCTCAAATCCAGCTATTTTGTTTGAAGATATAAACGTCAAGGAAACGTTAAAAAAAATATATCTAAAACGTTTTATGAATTGTGGCCAGGTTTGCGATGCGGTAAAAAGGCTTATAGTTCATGAAAGCATATTTAACGAAGTAGTGGCTGATTTGAAAGCAATTATTGAATCAAAAATTGTAGGCGATCCTGAAAATGAAAAGACTGATATTGGTAGTCTTGTATCAAAGAAGCAACTATTAGCTCTTGAAGGACAAATGAAAGATGCAGTAGAGAAAGGTGCACAGGTTATTACAGGAGGCAAACGCCCTTTCCATTTACAAGGAGCCTATTATCTTCCTACATTACTTACGAATATAAAACCAAAAATGAAAGTTTGGAAGGAAGAAGTATTTGGTCCAGTGCTTCCAGTGGTCTCATTCAAATCGGATGAAGAAGCGGTAAAACTTGCAAACGATACAGAGTTTGGATTGGGAGCAGTTATATGTTCAAGTAATGTAAAAAGAGCAGAAAAAATAGCAAAACAGGTTGATGCTGGCGATATTGATATAAACAGTGGAAGCCACTTGGAGGCTTGTACCCCATTTGGAGGCTATAAAAATTCAGGCATGGGACGAGAACACGGCAGGCTCGGCTTTCAAGAACTATGCCAAATTAAGGTTATTGCGCAGTGATATATCTTATGGCAAAAAAAACCCTATTATCAAAAGAAGAAATACTGCATCTTGCAAAATTGGCGGGATTAACAATAAGCGATTCTCAATTGGAAAAACTACCAAATGATCTTTCATCAGTAATTGAATATATGTCAAAAATTAAAACATTAGATACAACTGGAGTAAAGGAAACGTCGCAGGTTACTAACTTAAAAAATGTGTTTCGAGAAGATATAATCGAAAAAGACCGCATGTTGACACAGGAAGAAACACTATCTAATGCAAAAAGTACCTATAACGGTTATTTTAAAGTAAAAGCAATATTTGACGAATAATATATGTTACTTGAAAAAACTATCAATGAATTAGCAGAGGGACTGCGAAAAAAACAATTTTCATGTGAAGATTTAGTGAAGGAATGCTATGAAAATATTGAAAAATACAACAAAAAGATCAATGCATTTATCACGATCATTGATAAAGAAACTGCATTAAAAAATGCAAGGGAAAAAGATAAAACTTTAAGTAAAGCAACTTCCAGATTACATGGAATACCCTTTGTTTTAAAGGATGCATATGTCACAAAAAATATAAAAACAACTTCTGCGTCGTTTGTTTTAAAAGAATATATTCCTCAATATAATGCCACCGTGTATCAGAAACTGCTCGATGCAGGCGCAATCCTCATAGGAAAAATGAACATGGATGCATGGGGGCATGGCAGCAGCAGCGAAAATACAGATTTTGGTCCGGTAAAAAATCCATATGATTTGGAACGATCAGCGGGAGGATCGAGTGGAGGAAATGCAGCGGCAATCGCCAGTAGAATGTGTGTATTCGCAATCGGAGAAGATACCGGAGGCTCAATTAGAAACCCTGCAGCTTGGTGTAATATTTCCGGCTTGAAAGTAACGTATGGTCGTGTTTCCCGTTATGGAACCATTGCATATGCGTCGTCCTTTGATAGTGTTGGACCAATGGCAAAATCGGTCGAAGATTTAGCAATAGTTCTAGAAACAATTGCTGGAAAAGATAAATACGATGCGACTTCTTCCCCACACTCTGTACCAAACTATTCTCAAGAACTAAAAAACTCTTTAAAAGATATTGTTATCGGTATTCCCCGTGAGTTTTTTGGTAAAGGATTGGACAAAGAAGTGAATGATGAGATTATGAAAGCAGTAGAAACAATGAAAAAACTCGGTATTAGATTTAAAAATATCTCAATCCCACTGTTTGATTATGGATTGCCTGTATATTATCTTATCGGCCCAAGCGAAACGAGCTCAAATTTAGCCAGATACGACGGAATACGATATGGAGAAGAGAGACGATTTTTTACCGAAGAAACAGCACGAAGAATAATGATTGGGACATATGCATTGTCCTCAGGATATTACGATGCATATTACAAACAAGCTCAAAAAGTACGAACACTTTTTATTGAAGAATATAAAAAAGCTCTTACTCAATGCGATGCGATTATTATGCCTGTGATGCCAACTCCAGCTGTTAAATTGGGTGAGTTATTAAATGATCCTTTACAAAACTTACTGGCTGATATATATACGGTTTCACAAAACCCCGTTGGAGTTCCTTCATTGGCAATCCCTTGCGGTTTTACAAAAGAAGGATTACCAATAGGTATGCAATTAGTTGGAAACATGTTTGAAGAAGATCTATTGTTACAATTGGGTTATCATTACCAATTAAATTCAGACTGGCATAAACAAAGACCGAATTTAATTAAAATATAATTACTAAAAAAAGACATATGGAATACCGAATTGATCAATCTGAAAAGTTTAATGGAAAAGAAGTTGTTTTAAAGGGATGGGTTTATAACAAACGGTCAAGCGGTTCAATTGTATTTCTCCAGCTGCGTGATGGTACTGGTTTTATACAAGGAGTAGTGGTAAAAAGTGAGGTTAGTGAAAACGTATTCATAGACGCAGACAAACTAACCCTGGAGACTTCTGTAATTGTCTCCGGTGTAGTCAAAGAAGAAAAAAGATCGCCTACAGGATATGAGATGATGGTTAAGGATATTCAAATAGTAAGCCTATCAGCAGAATATCCTATTGGCAAGAAAGAACATGGTCCAGACTTTCTCCTATCTCATCGGCATTTATGGCTTCGAAGCAAAAGGCAGTGGGCGATTCAAAGAATTCGAAACACAATAATAAATGCAATGTTCACCCATTTGAATAATGAAGGTTATATTAAAATCGACGCCCCAATTTTTACGCCCAATGCATGTGAAGGAACAACTACACTTTATCCTGTTCCCTATTTACCAGCATGGAAAGAAGAGTTTGATAAAGAAAAAATATCCATGGGTAAATATAATATCTCTGATAATGATGGTTTTCCTTTTGTATATTTATCTCAATCCGGGCAGCTTTATATAGAAGCAGCGATTTTCGCCCATGGGAAGGTATTTGATTTTGGGCCAACATTTAGAGCAGAAAAAAGTAAAACCCGAAGACATTTAACTGAGTTTTGGATGATGGATGCTGAAGCGGCTTATGTTGATCACACTGAAAATATTAAAGTACAAGAAAAATTAGTTTCTTTTGTTGTTTCATCAGTATTAAAACATAATCTCAATGAATTAACAATGTTAGAACGCGATATCAAACCGTTAGAAAATACGGCGCTAGGAAATTATCCTGTTATTACACATAAAGAAGCTGTAGTAAGACTAAAAAAAAGCAATATTATTATTGGGGAAAGAGACGATTTTGGCGCGGAAGCAGAAACTATTCTATCAAAACAATTCGATCGCCCTTTTTTTATAGAAAAATATCCAAAAGAAATTAAAGCCTTTTATATGAAAGAGGATAGTAAGGATTCAACAAGAGTATTAAATAGTGATCTTTTAGCGCACGAAGGTTATGGTGAGATTATAGGTGGAAGTCAGAGAGAGGATGATTATAAAAAACTATTAGCACGAATTCGAGAACATCATTTAAATGAACAAGATTTTCAATGGTATTTAGATTTGAGAAAATATGGAAGCGTTCCGCATAGCGGTTTTGGTATTGGATTGGAAAGACTTGTTACATGGATTTGTAAACTTGATCATTTACGGGAAAGCATACCATTTCCGAGAATGATGGAGCGATTTAATCCATAATATAATTGATTACGATTGACGATTTAAAAATTTAAACTATGAACAATAAACAGTATGAACCGGTTATAGGTTTGGAAATTCATGTTGAGCTCAAAACTAAATCGAAAATGTTTTGCGGCTGTGATGCCAATCATTTTGGGGTTAAACCCAATATTTATTGTTGTCCTGTTTGCTTGGGATTGCCCGGTGCACTTCCTGTTCCTAATAGAGTTGCGATTGAATGGTGTGCACTTCTAGGAAAAGCTCTAAACTGTACTATTTCTTCGTTTTCAAAATTCGATAGAAAAAATTATTTTTATCCTGACTTACCAAAAGGATATCAAATATCACAGTATGATAAACCTATTGCAGTAAATGGTTATCTATCTATTAAATCAACAATTAGTCATCCTGAATTTATTTCAGGATCTGAACAGATGCTGAAACCCTTACAGGGTAAACAAGTTCAGCATGACAATAAGACAACCGGAAAATCTTTTAGGATTCATCGGGTTCATTTGGAAGAAGATACCGGGAAATTGATTCATCAAAGAGAATATACATTAGTTGATTTTAATCGGAGCGGAGTACCGTTGGTGGAGATAGTTACTGAGCCAGATTTTCGCAGCAGTGAAGATGTAGTTGTTTTTCTTAAAGAACTTCATACAATCATCCGTTACCTTGAAGTATCAGATGCTGATATGGAAAAAGGGTCAATGAGGATGGAACCGAATATATCCGTAAGAACAATGTCAAATGTCAAAGGTCAAATGTCAAATCAAACACAAAATCCAAATTTCAAATTACCAAACTATAAGGTGGAGGTGAAGAATATTAATTCATTTAATTTTGTGAAACGTGCAATTGATTATGAGATAAAACGTCATATTATGTTATTGGAACAAGGCAAAATTCCTGCACAAGAAACAAGAGGATGGGATAGTAATAAAAACATTACGTATTCTCAACGCTCTAAAGAAGATGCACATGACTACCGCTATTTTCCGGAACCTGATATTCCACCATTTGAATTTAGTGACGAATATATTGAATCTATAAGAAAGAAACTACCTGAATTACCCCAAGCGAAAATGTATCGATTTATCGATAAATTGAAACTTAAACCAATTGATGCATTTACATTAACGAGAGAAAAAGAAACCAGTGAGTTTTATGAAAAAGTAATGTCAAAACTTAAAAGTAAAAAGTTAAAAATGAAAGTAAAAAATCAAATTTTAGAACAGGAAATTGCGAATTATATTGTGAATAAAAAAATTTCTACTAGTCTTTCAATTGACGAATTTGTAAAGAAAGCAACGGAGATGATGAAACCTGTTGAAACTGACAGTAAGCTTCTTGAAGAGATTATTAAGAGAATACTTTCTGTAAATCCAAAGGTTGTCACCGAT
>PFLI01000013.1 GCA_002785065.1 Candidatus Roizmanbacteria bacterium CG_4_10_14_0_8_um_filter_33_9 | reverse complement strand
AGATCGGGCAGTCAACGTCTCCGGTACGGTGCTCATTCCGCAAACATCAGCTCCCAATATTTTCAGTGCCATTTTATCAGCTGGTGTTTCGTAATTAGGTCCATGATAGTATGCATAAACACCTTCATGAAATGGAATGCTTTTATTAACACATATTTTTCTTGCTTTGTTTCTCATTTTAATATCAAATACTTCAGATACATCGATAAATTGGGGGCCTGACAGGGGATTGTCTAATGCTAAAAAAAGCGTAAGTATATCTGACAAAATTACAAAATCCCCAACCCCATACTTGGGGTTCAGGGCTCCACAAGCTGCGGTAAGAATAAGCTTTTTTATTCCTGCTTTTGCAAAAACGCGAATCGGAAGAGTTGCTTCTTCACCAGAATAGCCTTCATACATATGAATTCTTCCAGACATAAATGTAACTTGCTTTTTGTTTATTTTTCCAACAACAAGTTTTCCCGTGTGTCCCGGTACTGTTGTTTTTACCCCAAACAATGTTTCATATCCAATTTCAAAATTAATTTCTACATCTTTCAAGATATTGTTCCAGCCTGAACCGAGAACAATCAAAGTTGAAGGAAAAGAGGAGACCTTATTTTTTAATATCTGAAAAGACTTTTCGGACGTAAACATAGATTCAAGTAAACTTTTTTATATATTTTTTGGGGATTTTAATGTGTTCCAATTTATTTTGGATTTGAGATGTTTTTTTACCCTCCTTTAGCATTTTTTTATTTATTGCATCTATTGTTTCTTTTATATCAAATGGGAAAACCACCCAATCGTGAACTTCTTTTGTATAAAAATCAGGAATATATTTTGTCCAGGGTTTAATAAAAAGTGAGGCTGTTGTGACAGAGTTTGCTCCCAGTTCTTGGAGATATTTAGTGCCGCGAATAAATGTTTTTCCTGTATCTGAAATATCGTCAACCAATAAGATGTCTTTGTGATCCAGTCGTGCGCCAACATGAAATGCAATTTCTGATAGGTCTCCACTTTTCATGTCTTTATAGCTTGAAATGGTAAATGTTGCGACAGGAAGGGTGAGAAAATCCGAAAGAATTTGAGCAATTGTCATTCCTCCCCGGGCTATTGCAACAATAAGGTTTAATTTTTTCCCGCTTTTTCTAATTTTTTGCGAGAGCTTAAAAGAAGATGTGTGAAGCTTTTCCCAAGAAACCGTGTGAAACTTTTGAGATTCCATAGTATAATAGTATAGTATACATTATTATCTATGAAACAAAAAAAACAAATTTCTCAACCATCCATAATTATTGTTGACTTTGGATCCCAGACGTGCCACCTCATAAGCCGGCGAATCAAAGATCTGGGTGTTGAAACAAAGATAGTTGATCCTAAAAATGCGGTTTCAGAAGTAAAAAAAACAAATCCAAAGGGTATTATTTTCTCCGGAGGACCTTCATCGGTATATGAAAATGGAGCTCCAACAATTAATAAAAATATCTTTACTTTTTCTATCCCTATATTGGGTATTTGCTATGGATGGCAGATTATTGCCTATCTTTTACATGGGGAAGTCAAATCCGGAAAAAAAGAATATGGTCCTGCAAACCTGAAGATTTCAGACTTTGAAAGTTTATTTTATGGATTTCCAAGCAAAATATCTGTTTGGGAATCTCACGGAGATACGGTAATTAAAGCACCTGTTGATTATTCTATTGTTGCTTCAACTGAAACCGTATCTTATGCCGCAGTGAAACACAACATGCATAATATTTATGGAGTACAATTTCATCCAGAGTCTTCTCACACAGAAAAAGGGCAATTATTGTTCAATAATTTTATTACTCGGATTTGCAAGATTCCTCTTACGCCAAAAAAGATTGACACGAATGAAATCATACAACAGATAAAAGAAAAGGTAGGGAATCGAATGGTTATTGGAGCTTTTTCCGGTGGGACAGATAGTGCAGTTGCCGGAGCATTAGTTGCAAAAGCAATAGGTAAGCAATTTAAACCAATTTATATTGAAAGCGGTTTGATGAGAAAGGGAACGGTTGAACGGATTAAA
>PFLI01000166.1 GCA_002785065.1 Candidatus Roizmanbacteria bacterium CG_4_10_14_0_8_um_filter_33_9 | reverse complement strand
CAATTTGCTTTTTGCAGTTCAATAAGAGCAGACTTTCTAGTACTCGTTAGTTCGTGTAATTCAGATATAAGAAGATTATAACCGTTTTGCGTAAACGATATTTTTTTAATCATGAGAATAACACAACAATTTCTCCTTTATAAGAGAGTTTCATAAGATCTTTTGCTTTACCTCGTACAATTTCTTCAAACTTTTTTGTTAGCTCTCTACAAATACATATATTAACTTGGGGTAAAGAATCGTTTATTATTTCCAGTGTTTTATTTATTCTATTTGGTGAATCATATGCAATAAATACGGCTTCAGGAAGAACGGATTTAACGGCAGACATATGAGAACATACTTTCTTTATTTCAGAAGATTTCTTTGGTAGAAAACCAATAAACATATGAGAGGATGCTTCAAAACCAGAGTAAACAAGAGCAGTAGTATAAGCTGTTGGACCAGGTATAACAGTAAAGGGAATCGACTTTTTAATTACATGTTTGAGTAATAAACTTCCTGGATCGGATATAATAGGCATACCTGCGCTTGAAATAAGCACGATATTTTTACCCATTTCCAGCTCCATTAAAATATAAGGTAATTTTTGAAATTCTATTTCTTTATAATAAGCAATGTGTTGTAAATTTGTGTTTTTTTTAAAATGAAAAAGTTTTTCAATACTCATCAGCAATAAACCAGTTAATCGTGTATCTTCAGACAGAATAATATCAGATGAGGAAATAATTTTTGCCTGACGGATGCTCAAATCTTCCATGTTACCAAGCGGCGTGCCTACAATGTATAGCATGTTATTTCTTATGTTTTTTAAGTTTGTGTTTGATCAGTTCAAAGAAAAAAGGAATGAGGGAAACACAAATAACTCCTATAATTACTAAAGAAAAATTTTTCCTGACAAAAGGTATGCTGCCAAAAAAATATCCTGAAAACGTACCGATTCCAATCCATAATAATCCGCCCAGTATGTCGTAAGTTAGAAATTGACTATAGTTCATTCGTCCAACTCCTGCAACAAAAGGTGTGAATGTTCTAATAAAAGGCATAAATCTACCAAGAATGATGGCTTTTCCACCATATATATGAAAAAACTCATTAGTTTTTTTGATATGTTTTTCATCTATTGGGATTTTTGGGTTGTCAACCATTTTTTTTCCAAAAAAATAACCGATCCAATAATTGGTATTATCCCCGATTATTACTGCGCAATATAAAATGATAAAAAGCAATGTTATATTAAGTGATCCAAGAGCTGCAAATGCCCCTGCAGCAAAAAGCAAAGAATCTCCTGGCAAAAAAGGAGTAAACACTAAACCTGTTTCGCAAAAAATAATCAAGAATAGAATTATATAGGTAAAAGTGCCATATGTTGAGATAATCTGACCTAAATGCACATCAATATGAAGAATAAAGTTTACCAGCATTATAATTAAATTCATTCTGATATTCTACCAGTAAAACAAATATGACGCAACCCGTCATTCTGGTAAGCCCCATAGGGGCGTATCCAGAATCCTTAGATCCTGGACAATCACGCCTGGTGCCAGGATGATGTATTCTCAAGAACCTATTAATCTTCTATATTTTATTTGTTACATATATTTGATATAATTATTGGTTACAATTAGTTTGGATTCCCTTACAGGAAATGACTATATCGATATTATGTTTGTTTTAAAATCATCTTTCAAACCTACAGGAGATCAGCCTCGTGCTATAAATCAACTATGTGAAGGTATTACTAAAGGTTTAAAAAACCAGGTATTGCTCGGCGTAACGGGTTCAGGAAAAACATTTACCATCGCGAATGTTATTGAGCGTTTACAACTCCCCACACTCGTAATTTCGCATAACAAGACGCTTGCAGGTCAGGTGTATCAGGAAATGAGAGATTTTTTTCCACAAAACGCTGTATCATACTTTGTTTCTTACTATGACTACTATCAACCCGAGGCTTATCTTCCCCAAACAGACACCTATATTGAAAAAGAAGCTCAAATTAATGAATTAATTGACAAACTTCGATTGAAATCCACTGCAAATATTTTAACGAGAAATGATGTCATTGTTGTTGCATCAGTCTCTTGTATTTACAATATAGGTTCTCCACTTGAATACGGAAAATCAGTTCTTTTGTTAAAAGTGAAGCAAAAGTCAACGATAAAGGATATTACCAGCCGCTTAGTTCAGCTCCAATATGAACGCTCCGAATATGATTTTAAACGAGGGACATTTAGAATACGTGGCTCATACATCGATATATATCCTGCATATGAAGATTATGGATATCGTATTACCATTGCTGATGAAAATGTTTTATCAATATTTCAAATAGATCCACTTACGGGAAAATCAGAACAAACAGAATCGCTTCCAGGCTTGATTCTCTACCCTGCAAAACATTTTGTACCTGAACCGGATGTAATGGAAAAAGCTGAGAAAGAAATTAGAAAAGATCTGAAACAGGAATATGAGGCATTAAAAAGGAACGGTCATATGCCAGAAGCTGAGCGCCTTCTTCGACGAGTTAATTATGATCTGGAAATGATTAAGGAAATTGGATATGTAAACGGAATTGAAAATTATTCACGTTACTTTGATGGAAGAAAAAAAGGCGATCCGCCTTTTTCACTTCTTGATTATTTTAAGAAAACATATGGAGATAAATTTCTTGTTTGTATCGACGAATCGCATATGAGTGTACCCCAGATAAGCGGAATGTTTAACGGAGATTTTTCCCGAAAAAAAATGCTTGTTGATTTTGGTTTTCGACTCAAAGCAGCATTTGACAACAGACCGCTTCGATTTGAAGAATTTTATAAAATTCCACCCCATATTATTTATACATCTGCTACCCCTGATGAATGGGAGCTGAATGAGGCGAGAAAGGAACAGAGCATCGTTGTTGAACAGCTCATACGGCCTACCGGAATAATTGATCCTCAAATCACTGTTCGTCCAGCAGTTGATGAAGTAATCGACCTTATTCAGGAAATTGAAAAAAGAGTGTTGAAAAAACAGAAAATATTAGTAACAACATTAACTAAAAAAGTTGCTGAAGATTTAGCTTTCTATTTAAAGGAAAAACATATAAAAGCTGAATACCTTCATTCTGACGTTGAAACCTTAGAACGGTCAAATATCCTGTATAATTTAAGAAAAGGGAGTTTTGATGTTCTTATAGGAGTAAACTTACTACGAGAAGGTCTTGATTTACCTGAAGTGTATTTGGTAGCCATACTTGATGCAGATAAAGAAGGCTTTCTACGTTCGAAAACCGCCCTTATTCAAACAATGGGACGAGCTGCCCGTAACATCTCCGGTGAAGTTATTATGTATGCAGACTCTATTACAAGATCCATGAAATATGCTATTGATGAGATTGACAGAAGAAGAGAATACCAAATAGTGTATAACAAGAAACATAATATAACACCTATTACTATATATAAACCCATCCGGGAAAAAATAGTTGAACAAGATTTACAATCAAATATGGTTAAAGAAGTTAATAAAACCTATTATGAAAGTGAGGTTGATAACATCAACTTTGATTCATTGACACCATATGACACCAAAAAAATAATCAAGAAACTTGAGAAAGATATGAAACACTTTGCTGAAGAAATGAATTTTGAGCTGGCAATTAAGATTCGGGATAAAATCAAGGAAATGAAGAAATTATAAAAATAAATATGGATTACTTAAAAATAAAAGGAGCACGTCAACATAACTTAAAAAATCTGAGCCTTGAAATTCCCAAGAATAAGTTGGTCGTAATAACCGGTGTTTCAGGTTCGGGAAAATCATCTCTTGCATTCGATACTATTTATGCTGAAGGTCAAAGAAGATATGTTGAGTCTTTAACTGCTTATGCACGCCAATTTTTAGGCATAATGGATAAACCTGATGTTGATTTTATTGAAGGTCTATCTCCCTCTATTTCCATAGATCAGAAAAGCTCTTCACACAATCCGAGATCGACAGTTGGAACAATTACGGAGATTTTTGATTTTCTTCGCTTATTATTTGCACGTATCGGACATCCTCATTGTCCTAAATGTAAAGTTGAAATTTCCAGGATGTCATTAGATGAAATATCCCGTAAGATTAGTGAACTTATTATTAACTTGTCAAAGGGTAATTCAAAGAAACCACACACTTTTTCAATATTAGGTCCTATAGTAAAAAATAGAAAGGGGGAGTTTAAAGAACTATTAAATAATATTGCGAGTAAAGGATATAACACTATCCGCCTCGACTCTAAACAGTACAACCTACAAACTGATGAAATCAATTTACTTAAAACAAATAAGCACTCTATTGATGTTGAAATTGATCGTTTTTCATTTTCCTCTTCCCAACTAAAAGATACCGTATTCCTTGCAAACTTCAACTCCCGTTTAACGCACAGTATTGAACAGGCGCTTCAGCTTTCAGGAGGACTCGTATTGTTGGCATTTGAAAAAGAAAAAGAACACTTATTTTCTGAAAAACTTGCGTGCCCTATATGTAACTATTCTTTACTTGAGCTTGAACCGCGAATGTTTTCCTTTAATTCCCCTCTTGGTGCATGTGAAACATGTAAAGGGCTGGGGACAGTGTACAAAGTAGATCCAAAACTTGTATTAAATGAAAGACTTACCATAAAAGAAGGTGGAATTTTACCATATAGTAAATTGTATTTTCAAGATTCATGGCATGTTCGTATTTTTAAACAGATGTGTTTTGAAGAACAAATTAATCTTGATGTACCCATTTCTCAATTGCCCAAAGAAAAACAAAATCTACTGCTATATGGATCACCAAAACAATATAAAGTTACTGGAAGCAATCGATTTGGAAAAATTACCGGAATAGTTGACATGTACAAAGGTGTTATAAATGAAATAGAAAATCGATTTTATGACTCACAGACGCAACATGAAGATATAGAAGTTAATAAATTCGTTCGTGAAGAAATTTGTTCTGAATGTCGTGGAAAACGTTTAAAACCGGAAATATTGGCTGTTACCATACAAAATGACAACATTATTGATTTAGCTGATAAAAGTATTTATGATTTAGCCGGTTATTTTTCTATATTTACAACTAAAGTAAATTCATACGAAAATGAAGTGGCTAAACTTATTATTAAAGAGATTAATGTCCGACTTTCATTTCTCAATAATGTAGGACTTTCCTATTTAACTATAAGTAGAACCGCTAAGACACTTTCGGGGGGAGAACTACAAAGAATCCGTTTAGCATCTCAGCTCGGTACAGGTCTTACAGGTGTTTTGTATGTTCTTGATGAACCATCAATCGGACTACATCCAAAAGATGTTGACGCACTTATTCATACCCTTAAAAATCTGAGAGATTTAGGGAATAGTGTGATGATTGTTGAACATGACCGTGAAACAATTGAAAATGCTGATTACACCATTGAACTTGGACCTAAAGCAGGTAAAGCTGGTGGTCATCTCATTTTTTCTGGTACTCTTGTAAAAATGAAAACAGATAAAAAGTCACTTACCGGCGCTTACCTTACAGGAAGAAAACAAATTGATATTCAAAAAAGAGATATGCAGATTAACCGTGGATGGATTGATTTGCAGGGAGCATCACAGTTTAATTTAAAAAAAATTGATATAAAAATTCCAATAGGAAATCTTATTGCAGTAACCGGTGTTTCTGGTTCTGGAAAGTCAACGCTAGTCACTGAAACCCTTTATCCTGCTCTTAAATATTATCTGGATGGAAATTATCATGGAACAATAGGAGAATTTTCACGATTGCTTGGATATCAGTATATCGATAGGGTTTATCTTGTTGATCAAGGACCAATCGGGCGTACTCCACGTTCAAATCCAGCCACGTACGTAGGTATATTTGACAATATACGTGAGTTATATTCGCAGACATCAGATGCAAAATCTCAAGGATACAAAAAGGGAAGATTTTCTTTTAATATAAAGGGGGGAAGGTGTGAAAAATGTCAAGGAACGGGTTTGATTCGAATTCAAATGCAGTTTTTACCAGACGTTTATATAACTTGTGATGTTTGCGAGGGACATCGATATAATAAAGAAACACTGGAGATTAGGTTTAAAGATAAAAACATATATGATGTGTTAAGTATGACGATAGATGATGCGTATTATTTTTTTCAAAATCATTATATTATCGCAAATAAACTTTCATTCTTAAAAAGCGTTGGGTTAGGTTATATTCAATTGGGTCAACCAGCTCCTACCTTTTCAGGAGGAGAAGCACAACGAATCAAGCTAGCTAATGAACTTTCAAGAAAAGATAATGGTAGAACATTTTATATATTAGATGAACCGACAACTGGTTTGCATATGTATGATATTGACAAGCTATTGCATACGTTATATGAGCTTGTTGACAGGGGAAGCACTGTTGTTATTATTGAACATAATATTGATGTCATTAAAAATTGTCAATATATTATTGACCTTGGTCCTGAAGGAGGCGACAAGGGAGGTAATGTACTCTATCAAGGTTCACTTAATGGTATTATGAAAGTACCATCATCTTTTACAGCCCAGTATGTATCAAAAATATAAAATTATTATATCTGGTCTTAAAATTACTACTTTCTTGTTCGTTTTTTGTTTTATATCGATAACTTCAATATATGCGTCTGATTTTAGAACTGTTTACGATGTACATTATTACCCCACTTTAGAAAAAGAAAGTTTAACGACTCGTGTTTCATTCAGTATAAAAATCACAAATTTAAAACCAGATTTATATATTAAAACATTTTCGCTTATTTTTCCAAAAACGTTTCAAATTGGAAACATCAAAGTTTCAGATGATAATGGTCCAATTAAAGAAATAATTTCATTGTCAGATGCTAATCAGAGTATAAAAATGGAATTTTCAGATCCATTGATTGGTTTAAATATAACCAATACGTTTTATCTTGAATTTCTACAATCAAATTTATTTAAAGCGAGTGGAAATACATGGGAAGTAATTATTCCAACAATTGAAAATCGCAAAGAAGGGGATTATAAGGTTACTGTTCATATTCCTCTATCGCAAAACAAAAAAATTTCAATTTCAAAACCTCATCCTGACACCATTTCTGGAGATCAAATTATTTGGAACGATCCGAAAAATAAAACAATTTATGCTGTTTTTGGTTCTTATCAGATGTACAAAACAATACTTCGCTATCATCTTAATAATCCTAATTATACAAAAGTTTATACCGATATTGCTTTACCACCGGATACTTTGTATCAGAAAATATATATAAATTCGATTATTCCCAAACCTGATAAAACATTCCTTGATGAAGATGGAAATTATATAGGGAGATATTTTTTAAATCCAAAAGAAACAAAAGATATTGTTTTTGACTCGTTGATACAAGTATATGCACAACCAAGAGAAAATATTAAAACTGAAATTTTGAAGTTTTTTCTTACACAAAAAAAATATTTACTAACTCAGGATAAGAATTGGACTATATCTAATTTTTCTCAATATAAAAACTATAATTCAATTGCATCAATATATTCTTTTGTTGTTTCAAAATTGAAATATAACTATGGCAGACTTTCTTCTAAAATCAGTAGATTGGGAGCTTCTGAAGCACTTAAGTATCCTGACCAGGCTGTTTGTACCGAATTTTCTGACTTGTTTATTTCATTGGCAAAAGAAAACGGTTTTTACGCAAGAGAATTACAAGGGTATGGATTTACAAGTGATATATATCTTCGTCCACTTTCTACTAAGTCGGACGTCTTACATTCTTGGCCTGAGTATTTCGACGAAAAAAACCAAATCTGGGTGCCTTTAGACCCAACGTGGGAAAATACATCAGGAATCGATTATTTTTCTTCGCTCGATTTAAATCATATTGTATTTGCAATACATGGCAAAAAGTCTGATTATCCGTATCCTGCTGGTAGTTATAAACTTGATGAAAATTCTCAGGATATTCAAATTACACCTTCAAGTGAGCTAGCAAAAGAAAATAAATCAGTCTCAATAACGCAAACTCAGCAGTCTATTCCAGTTAATTCACAAAATGTATTTCAAATAAAGGTATCAATTGAAAATACAGGTAATACATATATGTGGAATTATCCAATTACGTTATCATCCACAGGGATCCTTTTAAAACCAAGTTCGTTACTCGTAGATAAACTAGCACCTAATGAAAAAAAAGAATTTACTATTGAATATGAATTAATGGATAAATGGAAAAAAGTAAATACGAACTTATTGTTCTATTCGAATTCAAATGTAATTAGTTCTATTTCTATAAAAGTTGTCCCACTCCAGTTTCTTCTTTTACAAAATATCCTCATAGTAATTGGTGTGATTATTATCATTTATGTTATTATTAAACTCTTTTCATATAAATAAAGTAAATATATTTACATAAAATTGTAACTATGATAAAAAAATTAAGAAATTCACTTTTTGTTTTTAAAACGTATATATATCAAAGTCTTTTTGACATACCCTTTTATGAATCTTTGCACATAAAAACACTTATGTTTTCTTTTCGTTATTTATTCTGTTTAATTTTTCTATTGATATGTATCTATACAATTATTACATTTACGCCGCTTGTTATTGAAATAACAACATTTTTTAATAAATCTCAAATTAACTATGAACTCGTAAAGGATCTTTTCCCCGACGGTCTTGCTTTGACTATAAAAGACGGAATACTTCGAACGAATGTTGATGAACCTTATTATGTGGATATTCCAAAAACAATTAACTATTCGATCGATAGCAAGCATTTGTTGGTCTTTGATACAAAAAATACTTATTCCTCATTGATTGATTATCAGTCTTCAATAGTAATAACTAAAAACAATATATACATTATGAATAATTTAAAAGATGCAAAAAACGATTTTCAAACATTTTCGCTCAAAGAAATTACTGGATATTATGTAATTAATAAAACAGTATATCTGCGTTTTATTGAATCATTCAAAGCATATCTTCCTCATATTTCCATTTTCCTATATATAATATTTGGATTTTTTCTTATATTTTTTCCGATTCTTACAACTTTGGTGTATCTTGTCGCATTAATAATATATTTGTTGTTTTTTTCGATATTAATTTATTACCTGTTTATGTTTTTACATATTTATAAGTTTTCGGTTAAGCGGATATTTCAGATATCGCTACATGCAATAACAGTATCAATTATTTTTCAACTTGTTCAATCCTTGTTACATATTTCCGTACCGTATACATTTACCGTTCCTTTTTTTATTTGGATGACTTATATTTTAAATTCATTATTAAAGAATGACTATTCAAACAATCAAACTATCCGCTCCAGTTGATAAGTCTACGTTTCATTCTCTGCCTGCTTCAAATGGTGTCTACCTTTTTAAAAAAGATAATGTCTACCTTTATATTGGTAAATCGAATAATATAAAGGCTCGAATTCTTTCACATCTTGAAAATGCAAAAAATATTTTAAAGGAAAGGGCGATATTTGATAATTCAAACAAACTAGAGTACATTTCAGTTGATTGTGAGTTTAACGCACTTTTACTCGAGGCTTCATTGATACAAAAACATCATCCCAAATACAATGTGATCTGGAAAGACGGAAAATCGTATCTATATATTAAGGTTACGAAAGGTGATGAATATCCAAAAATATTGACCGTTAGAAAAGAATATGATAACAAATCTCTCTATTTTGGTCCATTTAGCAGTTCAAAAGATGTAGAAATTCTTATCCGATCCCTTCGAAAAGTAATTCCTTTTTGCACCCAAACAAAAATAACATCAAAAGCGTGTTTTTATCATAAAATAGGATTGTGTAATCCGTGTCCAAATGTAATAAACAAATTGGAGGATGAACATGAAAAAAAACAACAAAAATATCTGTATAGAGAACATATTAGAACTATTGTTAACATTTTAAAAGGAAATACAGACCCAGTTTTAAAAAGTTTGTATAAAAAACTTTCTTTATTAACGTTAAAACAAGATTATGAATCTGCAATTTCTATCAGAAATTCCATTACTCACTTTAATTTTCTTATACATTTTCGAACTTTTACTCATGAAGAATTTACACATATTGCCTTTGATAATTCACTCCAGTTATACAACTTATTAAAACCCTTGTTTCCTAACTTAAATAAACTTTTCCGAATTGAATGTTTTGACATAAGCAATCTATCTCAAAAACAAGCAACCGGATCAATGGTAGTTAACAGCAATGGATTACTGGACAAATCTCAATATCGAAAGTTTAAAATTAAAAGACTCGACTCTCAATCTGATTTTGAAATGCTAGAGGAAGTCATCAAGAGAAGAATGAATAATAAATGGCCGAAGCCTGATTTAATAATACTTGATGGAGGACGACCTCAAGTAACAGTTATTAAACAACTATTAAACTCAATAGGGAAAAATATACCTTTAATCGGAATTGCAAAAAACCCTGATAGGTTAGTTATTGGCAATGGGTTCCTGTCAACTTTTAAACCCAAACTAT
>PFLI01000113.1 GCA_002785065.1 Candidatus Roizmanbacteria bacterium CG_4_10_14_0_8_um_filter_33_9 | reverse complement strand
ATTGAACTAATATTGTGTCGTTTACCTCAAGAGACGGCAAGTAAGTAAAAATTGTCTTATAGTCGGTAACATTGTACAACTGGGGTAATGTGGAATGACCGAATATTGCAACATTACCATATTCACCTGGTAATGATTTTGGGAGATAGTGAACTAAACTTTTTGATAAATCTTCTCCACCAACAACAACGCGGGCCTTTGTAATATTCAATTTAGGAATTGAAATACTATACTCTTTAATATTCATATTTTTTGCTGGTGTATTACTGTTTTGGAGAGGAAACCAAAGGTGTGCTTGGGTAAAGTCTCTTACGTTATTAGAAAAAACAGAATAACTGCCCAATACTGACGAAGCTTCTTTAAGAGAAGAAGCAAGTTCCGAAGAAGGAACGGGTGAGGTTAAAGAATCTTGCATATAAAAGCGAGAATACAATTCAAATGACAATACTGGATAAAAAGACCAAAATAAAAGAAAAGCCCCAATAATAAGAGCTATATATGATGCATAATTAATAACTTTTTTTCTTACAACATGATTTTCTTTAGTATAAACGTGTATAGGCATTTTAATTATAAATCTTGGGATATTAACGAAATATTTTTTTCAAAGAAGGGAAATGTATTATTTATTAAAGGAATATCGGGTAAAATCACAGCAGAGTAATTAGATAGGTCATATTTATCTTTTAATATTTGTGATATTTGGTTTTTTTGTTTCCCCCGAATGGTTATCGGTATATTTTTAATGTCAATATTTTTAAGTGATTTTCCTTTTACAGAAATAACAAATGAAAATTTATTTTTTGTTTTAATACTTTTTTTTATTTGGTAATCAATATTATTAGTATCCAAATGAAAGCCTGTTGGAATTGAGCTCGCTAATTGATTATAGATAACCTTCTTTAAGTTGTTGCTTGAAACAGAATAATATTGAGTTAAAGCTGTGACACTTACTGTTACACTATTCCCCGCTTCACCAATTTCTTTTGATGAGATAATGTTTGTTAAGGTTACCTCAGATAAATCGGTAAGCGTGTCTGAATTTTTAACTACTGTTGATACGTTAACACTTTGAGCATTTTTTTTTGCTTTTACGACTAAACTTTGCTTTAAGTCGTCAATATCTTGCTTTGACACAGTCGTTAGACTGCTTTTTGTACCACCTGTAAAAGGTGATTCATTTATTGCAAATACTGTTGAAAATGGAAAATCTCCAACTATAAAACGTTTATTTTTTTCAAGATTATATTCAGATCCTATTAAATTGGCAGAAATGGAAACTTTTGCTTTTCCGGGTAATTTTGCTGATGCGTCGTTTGCCAAAGTAGCTCCAGGAACGTTTTTATCTTCTACTGTCTCAAAAATAAATGATTCTAATTTAATAAGCGTTCCTTTTGATATTAATTTTTCTTTATCGTCAAAGTTATACAATGTAATCTCTCCTTTTGCCGTTTCACCCACATCTCTTTTACCGGATACTGTTTTCGTTTCAGAAAGTTTTGCTGAAACAGTGGATACTGAAACAGATATTGAATCTAAACTCTGACTTTCGAGTTGACCTTGCATGGTAATATCTTGTTGCAGTATTTTTGAAGGTATTAGCACAGTTATTCGGGCTTTATGGAAAAAATACTCTATACTACAAATCGAAATAGATAATACTATTATTCCAATCAGGGGAAAGAATAAGGAACGATTTAAAATAAGTCTAATAAAAGAAAATCTATTCTTAAACGCTTGTATATTCAATTTCTTTGAAAAATTAACATTTTTCAATAGGTTGAAAAGGGATGTCTCAGGATTTTTATTGTTTTGGAGAATCGAATTGTTTTCGGTATTACTATTCTTAATATCCTCACCGATTACAAAGCCCATTATGAGTTTGTTTTCTATAGTACTCGTGTCATGAGTAGATTGAGGTTCTGACTTGCATATCTGTGACTCAAATATGCTAACAAGGGCTTGCAAAATATCATCTTCTTTCATGGTTTCAACTCGAGGCGTTTGTACAAATAGATCAGAGTTCCATTGATAAGAAATGATTTTTGAGGATTCTGTTGATAAATTTGATGAGTTGTACAATACGATTCGGGAAGGTAACAAAACACCAGCTTGTTGGAGTTTAAATGCAGAAAGAATATCTTCAATAATTGAATCGGTACGTGAA
>PFLI01000125.1:8230-10733 GCA_002785065.1 Candidatus Roizmanbacteria bacterium CG_4_10_14_0_8_um_filter_33_9 | reverse complement strand
AGCGTATGAAGCAGACTGCAAAGACTCCTATTGTATTACCTAAGCCTTCTGATGAAGTTGTTCATATAAAAAAATTTCGCGAAGGTGGGGATAAAAAAACTCCTCAAACACCAGTTGAGAAATTAATCCGAAGAGTTAATCCAGAATCAAGTTCAACCCCAGATCAAATTGGGGATCAACTTCCTCCCGCACCTACTGGAGGAGTTGAGACAGGGGATCCAAATCCAAACCCACCACCAGGTTCAACTCAAGGACCGTCAGCAACGCCTGTTAGAAATACACCTCAACCATCTCCAAATGGTGAAGCACCATCAGGAATCAGACCGCCCGAAGCCGATAATCGACCTGTACCAGTTAATAGGACAGTAACTCCAGGACCAGAAAATAATAATCCTGCTCCAGTGCCAGAAAAAGGTAGGCGGCCAGGTACACTAGAGCCTGCACCAACCAATCTACCAGGAGGAAAAAAAGAAGATCTTCCAACTAAAATGACATTAGGAATTGCAGGATCGAATATTCACGCAGAACAGAACTTAGCAAGTGGAGCAGCGCACTATATGGCTCGTGATGCAGCAAAACCGCATCATACAAAACGAGACTTTTTCGCCAAACCTTTCTTATGGTTAAAAAATAAAACACAAAAAGTTCCTGTGGTAAATATATTAACGAGTGTTCCATATGGAGTTATAAATAGTGTTCTTCATCCGGTGCAGACATGGAAAAACAGTTTTGCACGGAATGCTTCTCAGGTGCGATCACTTCGTTTTGCAAGCGATCTTACCCATATTGTACGTCAGGAATCTGGGTATACCGACGGCGTTCCGCTTGAAGTAAGTAACGATATCATGGATAAAGCGCTTGAAGGAGGAAAACAATATCGATCGAAAAATATTTTTAAACGAATTGGTATATGGGCTACTGATATTCTTAGTGACGCGACGGGCATAGGTCAACATAGTGAACAACGGTATGCAAAAACGTGGTTACGTGAGACTAATGAAGGTAAAGCGCTTATCAAAGATCGAACAGCTCAAGTACTTGCTGAGCAAGACGCATTAGGTCAAAAATATGCGCTTGTTCAGGAAGGTTTATCTCTTGAAGAATCTAATCGGAGAGTAATTTCAACGCATGCAGGTGAAACTCGCATTGCTCTTGCTCAACATAATCCTGAACTTCAAAAAGCAGCAACACATGAGATCAAAATCAGAATAGCAGAATATATGAAAACCGGTAAAACTGAAGAAGACAAAAAAAATCTAATTAAGGGTTTGAATAATTATTTGCTCGGAAGATTTAAATCGAGATTACGGCAAGAAGATCAAGCTCAATTAAACGCATCTGAGGTTGCAAGTAATATTTTGTCAGTAGTGGATAAGATTGCACAGAATTGGGATGCATATCAACAAAAGGGCTCTGGAGGGAAAAGTAAATGGGATGAGTTTGAGTTTGATATATATCTTGGTAAAACAAGAGGAGAAGCAAAACGGGGGAATATTGAAATGGATCTTTTAACTGAAAGACTTGCACGACGGCTTGCCAATCGTGAAGTTATGGGAGGTTCAAAAGCTATAGCTGAGGCAGTGGGAATTGTTGAATTGATAAAGGACAATCTAACCACATTTGGTCTGTATTTTGCAGGCGCATGGATAACAGGAGCTGCAAGATCTCCAGGTATGCTATTGTCAAAATTCTTTCCTGTTGGCGGAGGAGCAATGGTAGGAATGGCAGTTCTCAAAGAAACCGGATTATCTATACCTGGCCTCAAACATATACATAAAGTCATAGCAGGTCATGATTTTTCTCCATTTAGATGGCATGGTCGTTTTCAGCAAGAAGTTAGCCAGGTTTCACGTGAATCTGCAATAGGACGTGAAGCAACAGCAGATTCACCAAATCGACGTGAGATTGTTGATAAACTACTGGTTGCACGAAAAGATGCGGAAACAGATTTTATTGTTCCTTTAACTGCAGATTTAAAGGCTATGACAGAGGGCAATATAACACCAGAAAAAGCAAAAGAAACACTCGCCCGTTTAGCTGAACTTGACGCGCGAATTCGCATGTCTGATAAGTCAGGGACAAGAGATATGAATTATCATACACAAAATTACATCCAATATAAAGAAGGTCTGGAAAACCAGCAAGACCTACAACTCCGTTCACTTCTTATGAACGGTATTTCAGCTTTAACAGCATATGCAGAAGAACATCCTGGTTTTATCAAAGATTTTAACAAAGGAGATAGTCTCGTAAAAGCTTCAGGAGTGATGTATAGACAAAATGGAGCTGGAACAGCTATGGGTGCATTAGATAAGTTATCTACACTGGTTGAAGCTCAACTCCGATATGGTAGTGAGAACACCAAAGCAATGAAGCAATGGTTGAAGAGCGAAATGAAATTTACCGACATGGAAATTCAAGACGTTTTAGATAGTCTTCCTGGTGTAAAAATAGGAGTTGATCATAATTCCGCTTTACGTACGAAAGAAAATGCATTGTTTAG
>PFLI01000125.1:6425-8185 GCA_002785065.1 Candidatus Roizmanbacteria bacterium CG_4_10_14_0_8_um_filter_33_9 | reverse complement strand
TGCCATGCCTGTTGCCGGTACTGTGTATCGTGAATTGGGCGTAGGTGCACAGGCATTGCGTCATGAAGGAATGGATATAGCTTCACATATTAGTACTGCCGGTGGAGTACAATTTAATCTTCATAGTTTATCGGATTTTGGTCGGTCAATTCAAGAATCTGTTTCACATGTAGGAGCTGGAATGTCTGAATACGGCCAGGAATGGGGAAAAGTGCTTTCCGGTCAACCTGTACTTGAGTTTGATGCAGCAGGAAATCTGGTAAGCGGACTTACTGATTTTCAGAGAGGAGCATTAACGCTACAGGGAGTTGTAAATGGAGTAGTCACTCCTCCTTTTTGGCCGCTACAACACCTTATACTTGCCCGTCAACCAATTGATGGAATTCCAGTCGATCTGCCACCAGAGTTTCACCATTCGGTAGTTAGTGTTCCATTACCAGGTGGAGGTTCTGAACAACACGAAATAATATTTAATTCAGCAACAGGTGATGTGTTTGATATGAATAATTTTGAATTAGATATTGAAACAGATGCTTTAGGTGTAAATCATCTTGTTGTAGTTGATAGTGGTGGTGGACATGCAGTCATTAATGCTGATGCATTTTTTGGCACTGCTCATGGAACAGTTAAAATTGTTGAAGGAGCTCCTGTTACCGCAGTAAATGATGTATGGAAACCGGATGCAACAACAAAAGTTGTTTCTCCAGATGGAATACATAATGTTGAAGTTCCAACAAATACAACTTTTTCTCTTGACCCAACAACAAATAAATGGGATTTAGTTGCAGTTGATGCTGCTGGAAAACAAGTTGGACCTCCTATTATTAATAACGCTGAATTTGATGCGAGTGACAAAATGACTTATGATTCGGCAAGTAGTACCGGCATTATAACTCAAAATCAACACGTTGTTCATGGAGTGGCAGCTGTTCCGGCTGTCGTAGCACCTGCTATAGCTCCAGGAGGCAAAATTGATCCAAATGGCGCATGGGGACAACACGATACTCCAGTTATTCGGGACGGTTGGGATCCCACAGATAGGCTTAAATTTTTCAATCATAAAGATGGTGATGCAGTAGTATTTGATATTAGTAAAGTTGCTTCCATTCATGGAAAAGGCGGTGAAACAGGCGTGTATATTACGTTACCGGGTCATCCAAACGAAGGTATCTTTTTGGGCGGAGACGTACATATGATTGAACCAAACTCCAACATTCAAATCCCTGGCGCAAATGGTATGACTTATGGAGAGCTGTACGATATGATTATCAATGAAGAAAAACTGGGAGGATTTGTGAATGCTTCTGAACTAGGTCATCGCGATATCTTTAAGTTTGACAATGCAGAAGCAGCAGTTAAAACTATTGATGCAAATGGACATGAACACATATTAGTAGGAGCAACAATAAAAGGTAGCGGTGCTATTCCAGAAGTGCCCGTAACTGTTGGAACACCAGAAATTACTGAAACAACAACCTATCAAATAACAGTTGAAGCTTCTCCGATTACACAAGAAGTTGAAACGCCGACATTTATTGTGAGTACACAGATGCCGCAGTTAAATGTTTTTTATGCTCCATGGATTGTTCGTACACCGGTTGAACGAAGCGTTGCAGCAGGACAGGGAGAGAAGATAGAGGATAGAAAGCAGAAGGTAGATGGTGGAAAGAAAAAGGCAGAAAGAGATAAGAAAATTGAAGAAGCGGATAAGATACTGGAAGAAAGAAGAAGAAAAAAAGATGGGGAGTCAGATGTAAAAA
>PFLI01000125.1:0-6339 GCA_002785065.1 Candidatus Roizmanbacteria bacterium CG_4_10_14_0_8_um_filter_33_9 | reverse complement strand
GCTGAAAATGAAAAATTTAAAGACAAAGATAAAAAAGTAAAAACACAAAAATTTAAAGAATATGAAATTGCAGTTGAAATTATGAAACAGTATGAAGCTGCATATCGTGCAGGTGATACAGGAGCAATGCAATTGCAAAGAAAAGCTCTTGCCGCCCTTCTTTCAAAATGGGAATTTACGCCTGAAAATGATGATGAAAAAAAAGGTTTGTTTAAAAGACCCGATAGGGAGCAAATTTTTGACAGAGTGTTTACTGAAGTTGAAGGTAAATTAGCTGCACAAATAGCGCTTCTGAAAGAACAGAAAGAAATGGCTGAGGCGCAAGAGAAAGCAGAAAAAGAGTCTGCAAAACAAAAAGTAGAGCAACAGCAACAAGAACAAATCCGTCGACAAGAAGAGGTAGATAGAGCTTATACTCAACAGTATTTGGAATATGTAGAGAAGATGGCGAAAGCAGATGCGGTGGAAACAGACGCAAAAGAACTTCTTCAAGATCTCAAAGATAAACAAATCGAGGGTATGAAAAAAAAAGTCATGATTCGTATTCTTTTAGAAAAAGGAGTAAGCAAGGCTGATTTACAGGAATATATGTCTGATTTAGAGAAACATAATGACAAAGTCGAAGATTATTCCGAAATAGGAAAAAGAATATATGCTCAAGATCAGGAGCTACAAAAATCAACAGAATTTAAAGAAAGGTTAGAAGTTAATATTCAGCATTATACAAACATAATGGCCGAGGCTGAACAGGAAGCATTGAAGCGTATTGAAGCAGTTAGAAATCCAGCAGCTTCGAGTGCTGTTGCAGCAAATGTGTCGTAACATAACTTGACAGCTATTAACATTTTATATATCATCAATATATGACAGATCAAAATCAAACTTCAACCGCTATTCCTGCAGATCAATATGAAAAAAATAAAATCATGGATCAGGTCGCCCTTGTTTCATTTGTAGACGATCTTATTCGCGATCGCAAAGATCCAAATGTTACAGATGCCAACATGGCAGATATCCGAGCAACACTGTTAAAAAAAGTCAACGAAGAAATTAACATCCATATGATCAACTGTCTTACCGATAAAGAAAGAATAGAGTTGGATGCTTTGCTTGATAAAAATCCGGGAGATAAAGAACTGCATGAATATTTTATCTCAAAAATTCCCAACTTAAGTGTAGAAATCGCGAGTGTCATGTTGCGGTTTAGGGCAGCGTATTTACTACCGCTTGCACAAGAGCAAAATCAACCGGAAAACGAATTATCAGCAATATCAAGCGGGAGTTCTGACTCAGTTCAACAGGCTCCATCGACAGAAACGCTCAATGCGAAACAAAATCAAATAAATCCGCTTGACGATATGAGGCCGGCTCCTGTACGGCCTCAAGAACAAAGCAAACCCCCAGAGAATCTTCCTCCTGCACCGGTTATAGGAAGACGGATGAATTAGCTTAATTATTTTGTATTTGTTAACATCCTGTTATAGTCTCCTCTTTATAAATAGGATCTGCATCTCAGATAAATATTTCATCAATCATTTGATTTACTTTTTCATTTTGGTGGAATGTAGCTTGAAAACCTATGTTCTCACCTTGTTGATCTTGCGGTATTTCATATACAACATAATCTGAAAATAACGATAGTAATTTTTGTTTGACCGTTTGAATATTTCCTCCGAATGCTGTTAATGTAGGTAGGTTAGTATGAAGTTGTACCAGATGATTGCGTAATTGTGACAGTAAGACTTCTTCTTTCATTGTTGGATCCGTTCCAAGAGAGTGTGCATTTCCGAAAACTATCGCTGTCACAAACTCACCTGTTACAGGAGTGTTTTGCTGTAATCGTTTTGCATTTGCGTATGCGGTTAGTCCCAGTTTGATATTTCTTAAATCTAAATAAGTGCTTTGAAATATCTTTGGTTTTACCAGTTGCATTGCTTTTGCAAATAATTGATTTCGATCAGGATTGGTATTTGTAGCCATTAAGTTAAAAAGACTCTGGGAGCCTTGCCATCGTGCATATTCAACTGCGGCAGTTAGAGCTACTCCGGTAGCTGCTTTTATAAACATGCGTCTTGATAATGAAAAAGGTGTATGTTTTATAGCGCTTTCAGTAGCTGAAATTCCACTTGCACTTAATAGTGTTAATACTGGTAACAATAAACCGCCTTCAATTGAGTACGCATTGATAAGGGCATCGCTAAATAATTTACTTCTATTTGCGTTTGGATGATCGATCAATGTTTTAAAATAATCATCATCTTCAAGTATTTGTTTCCAGATCGGAGTAACTTGCCATTTTGTTTCCCCAAATTTATTTATTAACTCAACTTCAAAATCAGCTCCTACTAAATAGAGATTTTCCCGTTCAGGATAAGCATTGCCAGGATTTGTATGCGGTGTTATTCCTTTAATATCAGTAGCTACAACATTTCTCTTTAATGAATCTGTTACTATTTGATGAGGTCTAGTTTGTTCAACCTGTGTAACTACTTCTTTTGGCCAGAAACCTTGTTGATTATATCCCTCAACTGAAGTTGAGTGTGATCCAAGGATCCAATACAATTTATGCTTAAATTGTGGTTCTTTTTTTTGTTCAATTGGTTGTTGTGTCGATGCGGGTGCTTCATTACATTGCATA
The DNA here is from genome assembly GCA_002785065.1 of Candidatus Roizmanbacteria bacterium CG_4_10_14_0_8_um_filter_33_9. GTDB lineage: Bacteria > Patescibacteriota > Microgenomatia > UBA1406 > GWC2-37-13 > UM-FILTER-33-9. The sequence continues at coordinate 3,701 of PFLI01000125.1, read as the reverse complement.
GATTTTATTTTAGAAATCTTTATATGAACAATAAGATAATTATACTTGATTTAGTATATTTATCATTTTTTTCTAATTGGTAGAAATTTTACACTCACGAGGTGATTTCTCCCATCTTCAAGAATTCCATTTTTGAAGCTGCTCTCGGGTGGCAATTTCTCTTGACAAATTTTTATACACATAGTAATATGTATACATATGCTAACTAAGCGTACTAATATTTTATTTGATCAGGAAATGTGGGCAAAATTATCTGTTGTGGCAAAACAAGAACAGACTTCGGTAGGGGATTTGATCAGAAAAGCCGTTATAAAGATATATATTGATAAAAGTCGTACTAGTGAGAAACAACAAGCAATTGATACCATAATGGCAGTAAAACTTCAGAAAAAAAAGCTGAATTATCGTGATCTAATTAAATATGCAAGAAAATTCTAAATCCGTCTTTGTCGTTGATGCTTCGTTTATGTTAGCGTTTCTTTTGCGTGATAGCAACTCTTTGAAAGCTGATACCTATTTTAAAGAGTATCGCAGCGATAAAATAGTATTTGTTGCACCGGCACTGCTGTATTATGAAGTTGCAAACGGACTTAAAAGCGCATGTTTGACAAAAAGAATAGACCAAAAACAATGTACGAGACTACTATCATTATTTCTCGCTTTAGATATAAAAACACAGGTAGTCGATTGGGATAGTATTTTGAAAGTTGCTTTTACAAAAAAAATATCTTGTTATGATGCCTCATATGTTGTTCTTACGCGAAGTTTAAAAGCAAAACTTCTTACGTTTGATAAACAATTAAAATCTCACTAATTGTTATCTCATCCCAGAAAAATAATGTATCAATTTATTAATAAATTGGCTTCTATTTATTTTTATAATTGCTTATGGATAAAAAGGGGATTACGGATTCCGTTTTTGAAGCTGCTCGCGGGTGAGGATTGAAAAATATGGTAAAATATAGCTATGAAAAAGGAAAGCAAACTATGGTTTGATTTAGCTGAGGAAGATTTTCACAACATGGAGTTGATGATAAAAGAAAAGAGTCATCGGGCATCTGTATTTTTTGCACAACAAGCAGTTGAGAAATTATTAAAAGCATTTAATATTGAGAAGAAACATAAGGTTCCGAGAAAAACACATAAAATTGAACAGTTATTACACGATGCCGGTTTAAAAGGATATATTATTACAGTAGATCGTATTGAAGAGTTGAGCAAATCGTATACATGGGTGCGATATCCTGATTTAAGCACACGTTTTTATTCAAAAAAAGATATTACAACAAAATTATTAGTTACTGCTAAAGAGCTGTATATATGGGTAAAACACGAATTCAAAAACAAATAGGAATATTTACACAACGGGTGAAAACAAAGATACCGAATGCACGGCTTATTCTTTTTGGATCGTATGTAAAAGGGGAGGCGAATCAATACAGCGATATAGACATATTGGTAATTTCTGATACTTTTTTAAAGATGAAGCAAAAGAAAAGATTTGATATGTTGTATAGTATGGCAAAAGGTATTTATCCTGATATTAATGCGTTTGGTTTTACTCCGGATGAAGTTGTGAAAATAAATCCATTAACAACTCTTTCCGATGCTCTAAAAACAGGGCAGGTTATTTCTTAAAGCCATTATCCCCTACGAGGTGAAAAGGGGATTAGGAATTCCATTTTTGCAACTGTTCGCGGGTGGCAAGGGAAAAATTGTTTAGCAGTTTTATAATGTTGGAGGAATTATTCTTCCGCTTCCATCACCGATATTTTGCCCTGTCCAGTAGGTTCGATCATGGTAAAGTTGATCTTTATCATAACTGTCACCAGGTTCGAGTTTTGGTTTTAAAATAATAAAACCACCTAAATTTTGGATAATTCCACCTTCATTATTATAGATACCTATTCGGCCGTCAAGAGGATTGTCAATAAGAGCAATCATACTGAAATTATTGATAATAAAATCGTCATCAGACGATGGTCCTGGATTCCAGGAAGGATGAGTATGTGACCAAGCGACTGTTATATTATTTGGATTATCACGATTTGCAATGCGGTTCGCCTCAGCAAATTCACTTGGAATTATTGTTTTTCTACCACTATGTCTATTTTGATTCCATTGAGGCATTACACCTGTTATATGAGTCCATTTTCTTCCATTTTGTGTTTGACATCTTTGCCCCATAAAGAGCAAGCCCCGTTCTTTACGATTTGTCGGATCATCCTGATCTTGCAATCTTCGGTTATAGTAGTCCAAGAATCCAAAAACCGAATTGTCAAAAACTACCGTTTCATGAGAAGGGGAAGGTTGACCAAATACTGCGTCATATTCGTCTTGATTGGGTAGTTCCCGTAGTGATCTTTTCGCTGTTTCGCTTGGATGAACAACAATATCTAAAGTTTCTGGTTCTTCTGCGTTTTCAGTCATAAAAGTAATAAATTCAAGTTGTTCTTTTACTAAACCGGTAATTTCCTGTTCTTCTTGTTGAAAGGCAAGATCTTTGGTATCAATGGTAATTTGTGCTTCGCCTAAAACAGGTCGGATTATTTCAGGTTCAGGTTTTGGAATGAATACATTTCTTAAATTATTAATTTGTTGATCTGTTAAACAAGTGGAAGCAAAGAGGTTTTCTCCGCTTACTAAATCAGGTGTTTTTGTTACTGGCTCATGTCCTGGTATGGTTACAACTTCCGGTCGTATTATATAAAATATTGGATAAGCTCCAAGATGTTTGTAGAAACTATCACCAGGCTTATCAGGATCTTTTCCAACAGTTGCATCAGCTATAATTTCAATTATGTTAATTTTCTCAATCTCAGCTTGGGCAAGGGAAAGTTCCCATAACATTTTTCCTAATCCTTTTCCTTTGAAGTTTGGATTTATATGTACTGCATAATCTGACCCTTTTTGGCAAAAGAAATCGTTTATTATTTTAGCATGATTAGGTTGTGATGCTTCAGGAAGAGATTTAAGTATATCATCAACCAAACTCATACAACAAGCTGCCTTTGTTGGTTCTGTAGGAAGAGTTCCATAATCTACGTGACCAACAGGAATATATTCGTTTTGATTATTCTGTAAAATCAAACAAGAACTATATTGTGTAGATCCGTTATTTTGTTTTTGAGCTAAACTAAAATAAAAATAATTTCCTCTTTCGTCTGATAAACCAGTAAGGGGGATTAAGGGAGTTATGGCTGTATGTTCATCTAATTGTTGTCGATTTGTAAATTGTTCGGAAAGATTAAGTTCGGTAAGGGTTGGTTTTAAATCAACTTTGATTTCTTCTGGTTTTGGAAGTTTTTTAATATCTTCAATAGTAATAACAATCGGTTTGGGAAAATTTTGATCAATAATCCGTACTAAATCTTCTTTTTTTCCTGGTTTTTTAACAACATTTATTCGAATAGGTTTTTCAATTTTTGGTTTCACAACAATAGGTTCTTTAGTTGTTGGTTCCTGAGTTGGGGTTAAAGGTATTTCCTCTTCTTTTACCTCATACCCCTCCGACAGGAGTCTCAATTGCTCTTCCTCATAGGTGGTTAATGTATTGATTCTGTTTGCCCCGCGAAGCCTTGGCGAAGTGGGGGTTGTTTGATTGTCGGTCGTTGGTCGATGGTCGTTGGTCGTGAAATTATGGTTTGCTTTATTAATAAGTTCCTGTGTCCTTTCCTCATCCTGGAGTGTTGTTATGGTGT
>PFLI01000112.1 GCA_002785065.1 Candidatus Roizmanbacteria bacterium CG_4_10_14_0_8_um_filter_33_9 | reverse complement strand
AGTGTTTGACCGGTATTGACAACTGTTAAAAAAAGCCAATTCCAGTTTACACTAACTGATTAATTTTTAGGGTACCTGCCAATTTTAATTTGTTATATCTGCAAGATAAAAGATTTAAATAACACTATAAAACTTAATGAAGAATCTGATACATACGGATGGTTTACATTAGAAGAAATTAATAAACTACACACACTTCCCTTGGCATATGAAATTGCCAAAGAAACAACAAAACTTTTATAAATGAGAGTTTACATTGTAAATAGTGCCCGGGGAGGGAGTCGGACCCTCACGACTTGCGTCACAAGATTTTAAGTCTTGCGTGTATGCCATTTCACCACCCGGGCATTAGAATCAGTTAACGAGTTTACTGATTTTTATGTCTCTCCGTTAACGCAGCATAAGCCATGCACAACTAGTGCTAAAAAGGCGAATGCTAAGTGAAGACAGACATTTTAATAATTGATTATATCAAATATTCACTTTTTTCTTCTACTTCCTTTTTATGGTATAAACATACGGATAAAACAAAAAAACAGCAGTAGTATCGTCATTCATAACTTTTTGAAAATCAAAATAAATTTGTTTCCTCTCCTGCATTGACTCAATAGCTCGTGCGTCTTCTAAAAATTTATCAATTTTAAGATTTTTATAATGAAGTGCATTTGCTAAATTTTGTGAAGAATGCCAATAATAATATTGATCAGGATCTACGGGTATTTTCATATAAGTCAGTAGTATATCAAAATCAGAAGAGTCTGAATTAGAGATTACATTTAAATTGGTAGATAATCCTACTGACTTTAAATCAGAGTTAATTAAATCCGCAACATCTAAATATTCATAATAAGTACTCACATTTAATTTACCCGAATCTGTAGATGTTTTATATTTATAAATAATTTTTTGTGCCAACTCTAGATCATATGTATTTTGTTTTATCGTATTATTGTATGCCCAAGATAATGGAGAGATTGAGGTATCTGCTATCATACCCAAAGATTCAAGCTTAGAACGATCAATACTAGAAGATATCCCTGAACGTAGCTCTCGTTCTTTAAGCAAAGGATTGTTATAATTGAAAAAAAGAGTAAATAAACGAGAATAGTCGGTCTTTTTAATAACCTCTGTATTACTCCAAGTTAAAAAAACATCAGCAAGATTCTTTTTATTTAAGGTCATTTCATGAATAGTACCTAGTTTATATGCGCTTACCATCTGGGCCTCATTATCAAAGAATCGATACAAAATTGGTGATAGATCTTTTCTGTTTGAAGCTAAATGTATCTCGCTAACTATTCCTTGTTTTTGTTTTATTCGATCTATTGAATATAATCCTCCAACACCAATATATGGGTATTTAATTATTGGTCTGGTTAAATATAATGGGAAATTGGTAAAAGGTTTCTTTAATGTATATTCGATCGTATAATTTCCGATTCTTTTTACTGCAACATCTTTAAACTTATAAGAAATATCCTTTACAGTAAATAAAGTTCCATCATTCCAAAGAACATCCTTTTTTATATGGAAACGATACGTTAAGCCATTATTCAGCTTTTCCCATGATGAAGCAAGTAAAGGATAAATTTCTCCTTTGTTATTAACAAACAGCAAACCGTTAGAGATTTTGTTGTTTATTTCCTCTGGTAAGGAATCAATTCTAACCGAAAAGTCATATCCAATTATTTGGTTTCTTGAGGAAATAAGTTGAATAATTTGAGGAGAAACAGTGATTGAACTAACAATGACAATTGTAGATATGAAAGCACTAAGAAAAATTGTTTTACTATTCTTGACGATGAAGTCATGTAAAAACCATCTAAAGTATCTAAATGTCTTTTTTTTAAAAAAAGTCATTTAACGATTTAAAAAACTAATGAGAGAAATGATAAAAAAAATGAAAATTACAATAACGGTTAATCTTAAAGTAACCTTTTCAATTCCCCTTCTCGTCTGAAAAGTTTCACCTCCTCCTCCCCACGCACTACCCAATCCGCCGCCCTTTCCTTGCATAAGAATAAAAATAGTAATAATAATTGCAACAACAATATTTATTACAAGTAATATGTTTTTCATATGTTAAACAAAACGTTCTAATGTGTTTATTATACCTGAAATTGAGACAGAAGACAAAATTAAATTTAATAGGTAAGATATTTTGATTGTTGGAATAACAAAACTAAGGATATGTAATTCATTCAATGTCCATGGAGTAACAGAAAATAAGTGAAAGCCGGAACTGAGAATGTGAAGTAAAAATAAGATACAACAGAAAGAAGCAATTCCGAAAGAGATAAGATTCAAAGGTAATAGTATTAACTTTAATAACGGAGAAATGAGGTAGTAAATAATTGAAATCGAAATAACTGCAATAAGAAAAGAAGAAATGTTAAAACTCAATATAAAACCTTTGTT
>PFLI01000188.1:10944-19408 GCA_002785065.1 Candidatus Roizmanbacteria bacterium CG_4_10_14_0_8_um_filter_33_9 | reverse complement strand
TGTGTGTTGTCATAAATCGAATATAAAAACAAAGTTAAACGATATTGTTTTAAATCAGCTCAAAAAAATCACATTGCAAGAAATTTTAGAATAAATACTTATGTTAACTATTTCAAATTTATCTGTTTTTGTTGGTGAAAAAAAAGTTTTAGATGATATAAACTTTATATTTGAAAAAAACAAAATATATATAATTATGGGTCCGAATGGTTCTGGTAAATCTACTTTTGCACATTCGATAATGGGAAATCCTGCATATACACTTTCCAAAAAATCACGAATAGTTTTTAACAATAACAATATCACAGCCCTCAGCGCAGATAAGCGCGCAAAAAAAGGAATATTTATGTCTTTTCAATCACCCGTATCCTTAAGCGGAGTAAGTGTATTTCAACTTATGCGAACAGCAGTTGACGGGAATTTAGATGTACTAAAACTGAAAGAAAAAATGGAGAAGTATGCAAAAAGTCTTCATATTGTTCAAAATCTTATGGAACGGTCTTTTAATGAAGGAGCATCGGGTGGGGAAAAGAAAAAATTAGAAATCTTGCAGGCAGGAATACTTGAGCCCAAAGTTGCAATTTTTGATGAAGTTGATACAGGAGTTGACGTCGATGCACTAAAGCTAATATTTACCTTTTTGAAACAAAAAAGAAAGCAAAACACGTATATTTTTATTACTCATAACGGAAAAATCCTCAAGTATGTAAAACCCGATGTAGTCTTGATATTTAAAGATGGAAAACTAGTACAGGAAGGCAACGCAAAACTTATACAACAAATTGAAAATGATGGATATGAAAAAAACAAAGGACTTGCTTCCTGATTTTGACTATAAATATGGTTTTTCAGTACCTGAAAAATCAGTATATCGGACAAAACCCGGTCTTTCTAAGAAAATAGTATCTACGATTTCAGGATTAAAAAAAGAACCGGAATGGATGCTTGAATATCGGCTTAAATCTTATGAAGAATTTATGAGTAAAAAGATGCCTTTATGGGGTCATGACTTGTCCCATATTGATTTTTCATCGATTGTTTATTTTATCCGATCAACCGATAAACAAGCTGCTCGTTGGGAAGATCTTCCGCAGGGGATAAAAACCACTTATGATAAGATAGGTGTTCCTGAAGCAGAAAAAAAGTTTTTAGCAGGAGTGAGCGCTCAATTTGAATCGGAAGTCGTATATGAAAGCATACAAAAAGAATTAACAGAAAAAGGAGTATTATTTTGCGACATGGACACAGCGCTTCGGCTTTATCCAGACTTGGTAAAACAATATTTTGGCACGTTGATTCCTGCAAAAGATAATAAATTTGCAGCATTAAACAGCGCCGTTTGGTCAGGAGGCTCGTTTGTGTATATACCAAAAAATGTAAAACTCAATTTACCCTTACAGGCATATTTTCGGATAAATGCAGAACGTTTTGGCCAGTTTGAACGGACACTTATTATTGCAGAAGAAGGATCTTTTGTGCATTATATTGAAGGCTGTACTGCACCGATTTATACTACAAGCTCGCTTCATGCTGCTGTTGTTGAAATATTTGTCAAACCGAATGCTCGAGTTCGGTATACTACTGTTCAAAATTGGAGTACGAATGTTTTAAACTTAGTTACCAAACGCGCTCAAGCAGAAAAAAACGCAGTTATGGAATGGGTAGATTGCAATATCGGAAGCGGTATTACTATGAAATATCCTTCGGTGTATTTAGTCGGTGAAGGGGCCAAAGGAGAAGTGCTGTCAATTGCCTTTGCAGGGCGGAATCAAATCCAAGACGCCGGTGCAAAAATGATTCATATTGCGCCACATACTTCTTCCCGTATAATTTCAAAATCTATTTCAAAAGAAGGAGGAAGAACATCCTACCGGGGATTGGTTCATATAGCAAAAGGAGCAATACAATCATCATCATATGTATCATGCGATGCGCTGCTTATAGACGACATGTCCCGATCCGATACATATCCGCTTATGCGGATAAAAGAAGAGGATGCGCGAATTCAACATGAGGCGACTGTCTCAAAAATTGGTGAAGAAAAACGATATTATTTAATGTCGCGGGGGCTCTCCAAAAGTGATGCTGAAAGCATGTTGGTAAATGGGTTTATTGACCCTGTCGCTAAGGAAATTCCCCTTGAATATTCGGTCGAACTCAATAGACTTATTAATTTAGAAATGTCAGGAAGTGTAGGATAATATATGTTTATTTATCTAAAACATTTTAATCAAAAAAACATTAATTTTGATAAACCAGGACAGTATGTGGTTTATTTTTATAATGTATCCGGAGAAATACGTTTTGATATTAACGCATGTAATGTACATTTATATGTATTTGGTCTCTATAAAGGAAGTAAAGACGAATCATTTTCACTTGAAACACGTCAATTTCATCACGTTGCGAATTCCTATTCTCAAGTATTAGTAAAGAGTGTTATGAGTGAAGAATCATCATTTATATATGATGGACTTATTCGAATTGAAAAGCAAGCAGTTAAAACGCATGCATATCAAAAAAATATGAACATGTTATTATCAAAGAAAGCATCTGTGGTGTCCCGGCCTTTTCTTGAAATTCTTACCAACGATGTATTTTGTACTCATGCTTCCTCAACAGGACAGCTTGATGGAAATTTGTTGCATTATCTTCAATCGCGGGGATTAGGAGTTGAAAATGCAAAGCAATTATTGATAGATGGTTTTATAAACGACATATTTCAGCAAATGAAGAACCTTGAACCTGATTATAAAATAAAAATTGATCTATGATAAATGTAACCAAAATTAAAAAAGACTTTCCCATATTTACATTTAATCCAGAGTTAATTTATCTTGATTCAACGGCAACATCACTAAAACCGCAGTTAGTTATTGATAAGTTAAATACATATTATCAAGAATACAGCGCAAATATTTATCGGGGAATTTATGATATTTCAGAAAAGGCGACGGAAGAATTTGAGAAAACAAGAGAAGCAGTTGCGTCTTTTATTCATTCCTATTTATCAGATGAAATTATTTTTACCCGTAATACAACAGAATCAATTAATCTTATCATGTATACCCTAGGAGATAAGATAATTTCAAAAAACGATGAGATCGCGGTAAGCATTATGGAACATCACTCAAATTTTGTTCCTTGGCAAGTATTGGCTCAAAGAAAAAGCGCCACATTATCTATTATTGATATTGATAACAACGGTCAACTAGTCGATATATCAAAAACAGTAACAAAAAAAACTAAAATCCTCTCTCTCACTTATATTTCTAACGTTTTAGGGACAATTAATCCGATTAAAAAAATTATTCAACAAGCAAAACAGATAAATCCGGAGATAATCGTCATTATTGATGCAGCTCAAGCGGTTCCTCATATAAAAGTAGACGTGCAAGATCTAAACTGTGATTTTTTGGTTTTTTCATCTCATAAAATGCTTGGTCCAACAGGGGTTGGAGTATTGTGGGGAAGGAAAGAACTTCTTGAACACATGAATCCCTTTTTGTACGGAGGAGAAATGATCGAAACAGTATCAACAAAACAAACGACATATAAAACAACTCCTCAAAAATTTGAAGCAGGTACGCCTCATATTGCCGGAATAATAGCATTGAGAGAAGCTATCGAATATATAAACGCTATTGGTTTGAAGCACATTTATTTACACGAACAAACATTAGTTAATTACGCCATTCATTTTCTTGAGGATTCGTTTAAAAAAAAGATACAGATTTTTGGACCAAGAGAAATGAGATCCGGAATAATAAGTTTTACACTAGATAAAATTCATCCCCATGATATTGCTCAGCTTTTGAACGACGATCATATTGCTGTTCGGGCAGGAAATCATTGTGCGATGCCTCTTCACACGAGATTACATATTACTGCAAGTATCAGAGCAAGTTTTTACCTATATAACACCACTCACGACATAGATATGTTAGTAAAAAGCTTACATAAAGCTATTAAAATAATTGGATAAACAAATATGTCAATTTATCAGGAACGAATTTTAGATCATTATAAATATCCACGAAATCAGGGTGAAATTGAAAAACCTGATAAAAAAACAGCTGTTCATAATCCATTATGCGGCGACAGTATTAAAATGTATGCGGTCTTTGAAAAAAATAAAATTAAAAAAATTTCATTTATTGCTTCAGGATGCGTTATATCAAAAGCATCAGCTTCTTTATTATCAGAATATGCTGTCAAAAAATCAAAGGAGCAGTTGCGAAAGTTAGATAAAGCATTTATTATTAACATGTTGGGAATTGAATTAGGCCCCAATAGAGTTAAATGTGCACTACTTGCACTTGAAGCTCTTCAAAAATTATTAATTTAATTTTTCATATGAGTGATCAACCATTGTTAGATCCAAAAAACCCGTCTGGTCCGGTGCAGGTGAGAAAATTAAAAGTTTGGGTTGACAGAGATCTCTGCATAGGTGCAGCAACATGTATCGCAATAGCTCCAAAAACGTTTCTTTTAGACTCTGAGGCTAAGGCGATTTTTATCAATACAACGTTAGAGGATACTGATGAGACTATTCTTGATGCAGCAAAAGGTTGTCCTGTTGCGGCAATTATCATCGAAGATGAAAACGGGAATAGAGTGTTTCCAAAATAAATATGAAAACATTTGTATGGAAAATTGGAGGAGAAGCGGGATTTGGTATTATGACAACTGGTCTGGCATTTTCAAAAATTGTAAGCAGACTCGGATATCAGATGTTCGATTATATTGAATATCCATCTTTAATTCGTGGAGGTCATAATGCATATGAAGTAGTTGTTTCAGATGATCGTGTAGGAAGCAGCCCTGGATCAATTGATTTTCTTGTTTGTCTTAATAAGCAAACATTTGAACTTCATAAAGATCAGTTATCAGATAATGCATTTATCATATACGATAAAGATGAATTTATACCCGAAACAAAATCTACATTAATTCACGTTCCATTTAAGAAAATTCTTTTTTCGTTAAAAGGTCAACAAATAATGAAAAATACCATTGCCCTGGGAGCATCCTTGGCTCTTTTAGGAACAGATTTAAAGATATTTAATGAACTAATTTCGCAACAGTTTCGACGAAAAGGTGAGGACGTTATAAAATTTAATGAACAGTTTGCCGAAAAAGGATATGCGTATATAATTGAACACTATAAAGAAAATATTCAACAGGTTTTATTACCATTAAATTCAGAATCTCAGCTTGTTATGACGGGAAATGAAGCTTTTTCTCTTGGTGCTGTTATTGCAGACTGCCGGATGTATGTTGCTTATCCTATGACTCCTTCATCATCAGTACTTACCACATTAGCAGCATGGCAGAAAACGAGCAGAATGGTAGTTCGACATGCTGAAGATGAGATTTCTGTGATTAATACAGCATTAGGAGGATCTTTTGCTGGCGTTCGTTCCGCAGTAGGCACTTCGGGTGGTGGATTTGCCCTTATGGTTGAATCAGTGTCATATGCGGGGATTGCAGAAATTCCATTGGTTATTTTTATTTCTCAACGGCCTGGTCCAGCAACAGGAATGCCAACCTGGACTGAACAGGGAGATTTACTTTTTACTGTTTTTGCCGGCCATGGAGAGTTTCCAAAAATTGTTCTTGCACCAGGAGATATGGAAGAAATGGTTGGCTTAACTACAGAAGCATTTAATCTCGCAGATATCTATCAAATTCCAGTTATTATTATGTCCGATATGTATTTATCTGAATCCCATTCAAATATTAAAGAATCGTTTGTTACTGATCTAATTAAGAACTATCAAGTCAATCGAGGTAAAACCATAACTCAAACAAATACTACACCTTATTTAAGATACTCAGATTCATCTGATGGTATTTCACCCCGTCTCATTCCTGGTGTTGCGGGTTCTTTTTATCAAGCAAATTCATATGAGCACTTCGAGGATGGCCATACCACAGAATCTGCAGAAGAAAGAATAAAGCAAGTCGATAAACGCGCGCGCAAAATACGGACATATTTTAATAATGACTTTAAAACACCAATGATTTATGGAAATTTTAATGAAGCTGAGGTTGTTTTTGTATCATGGGGTTCGAATAAAGGAGTCATATTAGATGTGCAAAAAAAATTAAGATCACGAGTAAAAACTGCATATATTCACTTTACTCATGTATATCCATTAAAAAAAGAAGCAGTTATACCTTTATTAAATCAAGATAAAAGATATGTTCTCATTGAAAATAATGCAGAAGGGCAGTTCGGTAAATTACTTCAGATGGGATTAGGTATTTCATTTTCGGAAACCATTTTACGTTATGACGGCAGAGCAGTTTCTCAACAGGAAATTATTAATAAAGTAAATTTAAAATAATATGTCAACCGTACAAGATTTTACCGGATATCAACCAACGTGGTGTCCTGGATGTGGAGATTGGGGAATTGGAATTGCTATTAAATCAGCATTAGTTCAATTGGGATTAAGTCCATCTTCTTTATTTGTTGCTTTTGGGATTGGGTGTTCGGGAAATATGAATGATTTTTTAAACGCATATGCAATGCATGGTCTTCACGGAAGATCAATTCCAAACGCAATAGGGATGAAACTAGCAAATCACAAGATGACGGTGCTTGCAGTAGTGGGAGATGGCGATTGTTATGGTGAAGGAGGAAATCATTTTTTACATGCCTGTCGGGGGAATCACGATATAACTGTTATTGTTCATGATAACAGAGTTTATGGTTTAACAACAGGCCAAAGTGCGCCAACAGCTCAGAAAGGATATAAATCAAAATCAACTCCACTTGGAATAATTGAAGAATCTGTTGATCCGTTATCATTGGCGCTTACTCAAGGAGCTACTTTTGTAGCTCAAGCGTTTGCTGGAGACACAATTCATTTGGGTCAAATGATAAAACAAGCCATAGAACATAAGGGTTTTTCTTTAGTAAACATATTACAACCGTGTTTAACATTTAACAAAATCAACACATATCAGTACTATATGAAACATGTTTATAAATTGGACGATACACATGATAAAACAAATATGTTAACAGCGGTCAATAAGGCGAGAGGAGTCTATGAAGAGAAATATGCTTTAGGTGTTTTGTATCAAGTAGAGAAAACGGCTTTTCATGAACAAATCGTACAACTTGATAGTACAACAAGCTTGAAAGATAGAGATAAGTTTACAGATTACAATCAATTATTACCATATTTTAAGTAAATATCGTAGATATAATTTGTACTATTTTATTAACATAGCACATGTTGACAATATAATCTAATTATCATTTGACAGTTAGCAGAATTACTGCTATACTGCTAACACATATGACAATACTAATTGGGCCGTCACAACAATCTATTTATCCCATTGTCGCCGTGCGCGACGGTATTATATTTCCTAAAACAGAAAATGTTTTAGTTTTTGGTAGATCTAAAAGTGTGCTCACCATTAATGAAGTCTTAAAAAAAGATAAAAAAATGGTTTTAGTTATGCAAAAAACTTCAGCAGTTGAAGATCCGCAAAAAGAAGATCTTGAGACAATAGGAGTTTTAGTAACAATTGATAAAACAGTATTGGGAGAAAAAGGTGAAATTAACGCATTGGTAAAAGGAATAGAAAAAGTAAAAATAATTGAATACACACAAGAAACTCCTTATTTTATGGCTAAAGTTGAAAAGATACTTGACACGCTTGTAAGCGATGAAGAAATCCAAGCAATGGTAAAACACATATCTATTCAAGTTAAAAAAGCCATTAACCTTGGAAAAACAGTTGATTTTGTTTTTTTGATGAATATCCTCAATGTAGGAACACCGCAAGATTTTTCTTTCCAAATAGCCATGGTGCTTGATATAAAAGAAAGAGAAAAGCAGGAATTACTTGTGGAGAACGATACTAAAAAAAGACTTGCTAAAGAAGTAGATTTTATTAACCGGGAAGTTAAAATCCTTGAAATTGAACAAAATATTTCAGCAAAAACGCAACGAAAATTTGAGCGAGGAATGAAAGAAACATTCTTAAAAGAAAAAATGAAAACCATAGAAGAAGAGTTGGGAGGAGGAGAAGATAAGGAAATAAAAGAATACCGTGAAAAAATCGTTAAAGCAAAAATGTCAAAACAAGTTGAAGAAAAAGCACTAAAAGAGTTGAAACGTCTTGCTCAGATGTCCCACTTTAATCCGGAAGCTTCATATATAAAATCATATTTAGACTGGTTAGTTGAACTTCCTTGGATATTGGAAACCACAAATAATATTGATATTAAAAACGCTGAAAAAATTCTTAACGAAGATCATTACGGTTTGAAAAAAATTAAAGAACGAATTCTAGAATATCTTGCAGTTTTAGAGCTGAGAAAACAAAAAGCAACATTAAACAAAGACACTAACAAAGAAGAAAAAAATAAAACAAAAAAGGCATATCAACCAACTATTATTTGTTTTATCGGGCCTCCTGGCGTAGGAAAAACATC
>PFLI01000188.1:6640-10871 GCA_002785065.1 Candidatus Roizmanbacteria bacterium CG_4_10_14_0_8_um_filter_33_9 | reverse complement strand
ACAATCCTCTTTTCATGCTAGATGAAATCGATAAAATTGGGCGTGATTACCGAGGAGATGCATCTGCGGCATTACTTGAAGCTTTGGACCCAGAACAAAACCACTCATTTTCGGATCATTACCTAGAAGTCCCCTATGACTTGTCCAATGTGTTTTTTATAACAACAGCCAATATGCTTGATACCATTCCTGAAGCGCTATTGGATCGTTTGGAAATTATTCAATTTCCTGGCTATACTGAAGATGAAAAGTTTCATATCGTGAAAGACTATTTAATACATAAACAAATGGACGCCCACAGCATAACTGAAGAAGATTTGGTCTTAAAAGATGAGGTGTTAAAAATTATGATTAGACGTTATACGCGAGAGGCAGGAGTAAGAGAACTTGAACGGCAAGTTGCGACCGTATTTCGAAAAGTTGCACGGGAGATAGTTGAAAAAAAACAAACAAAAAAAATAATTACTTTATCCGATATCTCCAAGTATTTAGGACCTTATAAGTATTCATCCCAAATTATTGAAGAAATAAATACAATTGGAATTTCGACCGGGCTTGCATGGACTCAAGCGGGCGGTGACATTCTTTTTATTGAAGTTGCCATTATGCCGGGAAAAGGTGGATTAACACTTACCGGTCACTTAGGTGAAGTAATGAAAGAATCTTGTCAAGCGGCATTATCGTATGTTCGTTCCCATTATGAACAATATGGGTTGAGTAAAGACATTTTTAACAAAATAGATATTCATGTCCATGTTCCAGAGGGAGCTGTTCCAAAAGATGGTCCATCAGCAGGAGCTGCTATTGCGACTGCAATGGTTTCAGCACTAACAAAAACTCCGTTTAAGCGTGATGTAGCAATGACCGGTGAAATTACCCTTCGCGGTCGTGTACTTGAAATAGGGGGTGTTAAAGAAAAAGTAATAGCTGCTCATCGGTCTGGAATAAAAACAGTTATACTTCCGAAAGATAATAAAAAAGATCTGGAAGATATTCCTGAATATGTTTTAAAAGGACTGCATTTTGTATACGTGGATCATGTTGACCAAGTGCTACCCGTTGCATTACTTTTTGCTAAAAAACAAGTAAAAGAATTACCACAAACGAAGAAATAGCTGACGGAACTGATATATAATGTTGTATCCATTATATAAGATGGGATTGCAGACTACATCAAAACTATCACATAATTCGATGAATGTTGTTCCATATCCTTCTTTAAAACGGGTAAAACCAGCCCAATCATGATTTTGATTATAATTTGGAGGTAAAGAACCCCACATGTCTAATTCAGTTGCACCTAATTTTTTTCCTACTTTTATTGTTTCCCACATAAGGAGATTTGCTGCCATTACGTTTTTGTATTCAACTGAAGTACCTCCATATATATAATAAAGTTTTTCTTTAAAATAAAAGAGCTGATATGCAGCAAGAGGCATTTTTTCATAGTATGCAATAAGAATATGGGC
The DNA here is from genome assembly GCA_002785065.1 of Candidatus Roizmanbacteria bacterium CG_4_10_14_0_8_um_filter_33_9. GTDB lineage: Bacteria > Patescibacteriota > Microgenomatia > UBA1406 > GWC2-37-13 > UM-FILTER-33-9. The sequence continues at coordinate 9,402 of PFLI01000188.1, read as the reverse complement.
GATTTTATTTTGAAGATTGTTCCAAACAATTTTGTGATACTGATAATTATGTCCATGATATTTTTGTCTTTTACAGGTTTCAAAATATAGTTTACTGAAAATTTCAAAACCTTTATCATTTGATATCTCTTTTACGGTAACTCCCTTTTTTTGAGCGAGTTTAATATTATATCGTGTTTTGGGTTTCATGCCCTTGAGTAATTCGTCTTCCGGTTTTGAAATATCAAGCATCTGTGTCCAGGATGGAAAAAGAGGGTGAGAAGAAATAGTTATAGTTGTTGCTAGTTGCTGGTTGCTGGTTGCTAGAATTTCTGATTTGAGTGTATATGGTTCGAATTTAATGAAAATAAAGTTATGTGTTTTGCCATATTCTTGAATGTATTTAATAAATTCAGGTGAAGGATATTGAGATCGGGGAATATAACCTATTGAAAAAGGTGTATGGGGAATAGGATGAATGGTCATTTGATATACATTTATGAGTTTTTCCTTTTTATATTCACCGAATCTTATAACGGAAAGACCCATTTTTTTCCGCGCTCTCCCCCATTCCCAAATCTGGAGAGGATGTATGGCTATATCATTATATATTGTAGGCGAAAAGGAATCAGGAATAATTTCGATTTTCATACAGATGACTGTAACAATTCAAGAGTTTCTTTACCGCATTTTGTCCAAGAGAAAAAAAACATCCGTTCTTTACCTTTTTTTATTAACTCTTTTCTTAATGTTTTATCTTTCAAAAGTAACTCAAGTTTATCGACAATATCTTCTGGTTTATATGGATCAATATAAAGGCATGCGTCTCCGCCGACCTCAGGTAGACTTGAATTAAAAGAAGCAATTACAGGACATCTATAACTCATAGATTCAAGAATGGGTATACCAAAACCTTCATAAAACGAAGGAAGCACAAAACAGAATGCGTTTTTATATAATACAATCAGCTCTTCATCAGAAACATATCCAGGAAAGATAATATTCTCGTTTACATATAAATCTTGTGCTTCTTTGAATATGAGATCAAAAAGCCATCCTCTTTTGCCCGCAATTACTAATTTATATTCAGGATGATTAGTATGAAATAAACGAAAAGCGCGAATAAGGGTTACAATATTTTTTCTTGGTTGGAGAGTTCCAACATATAATATATATTTTTGACTTTTTAAAGATTTAAAATTTGTGGATGGCGTACTATTTTCATTAATTTCTCGATCCATTCCATTATAAATTACTGTAATTTTAGATTCGACTGCTGGATAGTATTTTATTAAATCCTTTTTGGTAGTTTTTGAAACAGTAATAATTTTTTTAGCTTTAAAAACTGAATATTGTGTCCAACGAGTTAATTTGTATAAATCTTTTTTTAAAAATTCTTGTGGATAATAAAAATAAGAAAGATCGAGAATTGTGACAACTGTTGGACAAAAACTAAATCGTGGAGCATAATGTGCGGGTGAAAAAAAGATATTAATTCTATTTTTAAAAAAACGGGAAAAAAACAGGTGCAAAGGCAGTGATATTTGAGACCAAAGGAACGATCCCTTTATAACTCGATACTTGAAATAAGCTGTTTGGAATGGCAATTCGTCTCTCGGATTTTCTCTTAAAAATACTATAAATTGATTACTCTCATTACTAACTCTTTGAAAATATTCAAGAAGCTTAAGAGTATACATAGATACTCCAACTTTTTCTCGGACATTTGCTTCGTTTCCATCAACTCCAATTATCATATTGTTATAATATATTATTAATAACTCCTATTAAGTTGTGATAATATCTTTCCCAAGTAAATTCCTTAGCTCTTATTGTACCTTTTTTTTGTAAATCCTGACGAAGACTTTTACTATCAATTAGTTGCTTTATACTTTGGGAAATTGAGTTTGTATCAAGAGGATTAAAAAGTAAGGCTGCATTTTGAGCAATTTCGGAAAGAGAAGATGAGTTAGATGTTGCAACAGGAGCCATGTTTTTCATTGCTTCAATTATTGGGTATCCGAAACCTTCCCAAAGAGAAGGATAGATGAAAAAGAGACAAGATTGGTATAAGTGTTCCAGTTCAGAATCGGATATATGACCGATAAAATGTACTTGTGTATTATAAATACTGGATAGATTTGACTCGTCTTCCCAACCTTTTTGGCCAGCGATTACAAGATCGGGAACCAAACAGTTTTTTTGAATTTTATTATATGCGATGAGAAGTCTTTTTAAATTTTTTCGCGGTTCAATTTTACCCACAGTAAAAATAAAAGGTTTTTTTAGGTGATACTTGCCTAATGTATCATTCGGATGAGAATTTGTTAACAACATATCATTTACTCCAGGATATATAACCTTAATTTTTTCTTTACTATATTTATAGTAATGTATTAAGTCGCTTTTAGTCGAGAGTGAATCAGCAATGATAAACTCTGATTCTTTTATAACCCATTTTAGTCTTTTTCGTTGATTTGTGAGAATTGTTGGATGAATTGTTTCCGGGTAGCGATTAAAAGCAAGATCGTGAACAATGGTTGTTTTTTTGCATTTTGAAGGAGGCTCTGTCCAATCGGAGCTAATAAACAAATCAAGATTTCCGGTAAATAATTCTATAGGAACGATATGAAGTGTATTCCAGAGGAATCCTAATAGCGAAGGAGGAATTTTGTATTTAACAAGTTTGTGATTAGTTGATAATATTTTTTTATTAAGCTTTGAATCAAGAGAATTTCGAAGTGATGAGTAAAAAAATATCCAGGTATTTTTCAGATCATATT
>PFLI01000188.1:0-6608 GCA_002785065.1 Candidatus Roizmanbacteria bacterium CG_4_10_14_0_8_um_filter_33_9 | reverse complement strand
CGCGATACGCCCGTTCCCGTATAGCTAATTTGAGATATGTCAATTCCGATTTTCATACTTTTTTAATATTCTGATATGCAATTTCCAGTTTTTCTGCTATTTTTTGCCAGTTGTATTTTTCAGTAACTAATGTATGTGCATTAGTTCTTATCGTTTCGTATAATTTTTTATTAGAAAGTATTCTTTTAATTTGTTCAACAAATTCAAGTGGTGAGTTTGCAATAAGCACGTGTTTATTATTTGCAACATCCAACCCTTCTATTCCAGTTTTAGTTGTAATAATTGGCAGTCCACTTGACATAGCGGCAAGTATTTTGAGTCTGGTGCCCCCAGGTCCAAAAATAGGAGCAATAAATAATGTGGATTCGGTATATACTTTTTTAACCATAGATGAGTTTTTGGGATCAATGTCAACTATTTTTATTTTTTTTGAGTCTGGAACACGTAGTTTATTTAGTGCGTTTTGTCCAGCTATAAGAATATGTAAATCAGGATTTGATTTTTTTACTTCTAGATAGATTTTGTCAATTAGGTATTGAGCAGCTTCGGTATTCTGCAGCCAGAAAAAGTTGCCAACAAATAGCAACGTAGGATTTTGGAGAGATTTAGGTTTTAAATTGTTAACAGTCATATCTTCTCCCGCTCCGTTTGGAATAATTACTGGCTTAATGGTCGGTTCAAGAAGTGATACTGCTTTTTTGTCTGATTCAGACATGGTGCCAACTAAAAAAGCTTTTCTCCAATAGTATCGTTCCCAGAATTTGAGTTTAAGAATATCTAATGAAAAAAATGGTCTCACAAAAATGGGGAGTGAATTAACAAAGTGTTGGTATACTTTATATTCAATTGTCTGTTCAACGAGGAATATGGGAATATCTGTTTTTAGTATGTGAGGCATAATATAAAATGTTTCAGCATGGATGACGTCAAATTGTTCTCTTGCTACAAGCAAGCGGAGAGTTGAAGCAGCTTCTTGCGAGTAGTTTCGGACAATTAAAAAGGGATTAAGTGAAAAAATTGATCTGAAAATATTATCAAATTGCCATGGTTTTTCTGGTCGTTTGCAAAGATATACTTCTTTACAATATGGTTTCAGATAGGGAAGATATTTTTTTTCATCATCATTTTTGTATAAAGCTATAAGAGTTATTTCATTTTTTGACCGAAGATATTTTAACAAATTCAAGGTACGAATTTGTCCTCCTGATGCAGGCGGGTAAGGTAGATAGGGTGTAAGCATTAAGATCTTCATAGTTTAAGAAGTGCAAACTGATTGTTTTGAAAAATAATTTGAACTCCTTTTTCATTTAACAATTCTTCTATTGATTTTTTTTGATCAGTCAACACATACTGATATCCATTATTTTTTAGTTGTTCAACTGTTCCCGACAATAAAGGTGAGCCCTTTCTATCTGATAGATATAATAGAGTAGTGTCTCCCATTCTGTCAGCAACGATTTTATCTGTAGGAGACGTAAATGTTTGGATAATTTTTGCCATAAAATTCAGATCTTGAGGGTACGTATAAAAATCTTTTACTTTATAGTAGTATGAAAATAGAAAAGCAAAAATACAAAGAACACAGATAAGAAAGGATGAAACTAAAGGATGTATAAATATTTTTCGATGAGACAATATAGTAGATATTCCAATTCCCGTGAATATAGCAAGTGGGGGAAGAATTAATGTCTGATAATATTCATGTTGAACATTACCTCCTTGAAAAACAAAAAGGTATAAAAGGGCAGAAAAACCAATACTATGTAAAAACAATGATTTTCTTTTACTTACAAGTCCTACGATAAAGAAAACAGTTAGATATCCTCCGAAAATCATAGTATTAATCCGTTCAAAAAAAATCCATCGAAAAAAAGCTGGTTTAAAAAAAATATTTTTTTGTCCTTCAAATGTATTTACACTAGCAATAAGCCAGTCACTTGCAGGAATCCCTTCGGGAAATTGTTGAATATAAAGCCTCCAGAGAAAGAACGGAATAACAGCTAATAAAAAAAATAAATAAGGTTGTGCTTTTTTTACAACATCAAACTCATATTTTCGGATAAAAAGAAAACCAAGCGCTATTCCATAAAAAATGACAGTTGGCTTAATAAGAATTGCTAATGCAAATGATAATAAAGATAAAAATAAGTATAAAAAAGAAATGAGGCGCTTATCATCAATCGTAGTATTTTTATAGAGAAAAAAAATGGAAATAAATATGAAAGACAGCGCAGGTGTTTCAGGAAGAACAACGCGTGAAAAAAACACAAATGAAGGAAAAATTGCATAAATACCTGAAGCAGTAATGGCTGAAATGCGATTAACCTCATGAAGACATAAATAATAGATAATTCCGATTATACCTAAAGAAAAAATTAAAGTTGTAATTCTTCCCCATACTTCTATTGGGATATTAGGTAAAATTTTATAAGTGAGACCGAAAAGAGCATTATAAATAGGCATTTCAACAAAACGAAGTCCTTTTGAATTATCTAATCCCGATTGGATTGAAGAAAGATCGTCATAATGTGGATGTAATAGATCGAATCCGTTACGTACAAAATTTCGCGCTACTGAAACCGTATCGGCCTGTCTCCATGAATATGCATCAGAAAGTGGGGCGGTAATTTTATAACATCGTAAAATAATCGCTACGAGCAATATTAATCCTAATATTATATAGTCTGTTTTTTTCATACCTTACTTTGATTTTATCGGTTTGATTGGAATGACGTTTGTCCAACCAATAAAAATTCCCATAGTCATCCAAAACATATATGCAACTTTTGAAGCTTCAAATACATCAATATATGTTGCGTTACCGAGAAGTCCAAAAATACCGAATAATAATCCAATAAGCAGATATGACTCTTTTTGATTTACATATTTGATTTTTGTTATTATTGATTTTGAAAGTAAAAAGAAAATATACAAAAAGCTCAATGTTCCTAACAAACCGAATTCGCCTAACGATCGGAGATAATCATTATCTGTAGCTTCTGTTATTGAGGAAGGACCCTTTCCGAGTATTGGATTCCGCAAAAATGCTTTTATTGCGCGTGGCCACTCTACTTGTAGTCTGGTTGAGAATGAAATATCGGGTAATACAGTGCTAACAACTTTTAAATTATTAAATGCTTCCTCAACCAACGCGTCCTCCTCTTCAATCGTGAGAGTTTTTCCTGCTAATCGTGCTTCTCTTACAATATTATCCCGAAGATTTGCCTTAGTGTCAGAAACATCTTTAGGATTTAATTTGAGCATTCCCGCATTTACACCTGTGGCTCGTCCCTCAACGATATTTTTATTTGGTATAAAGTCGCCTATTGGAAGTTCATCAGGTTTTAAACGGCGAGGAACAGTGGTTTGTCCGGTTGTTTTATCAATGAAAATTTGTTTTTGTTGAAATGTGCGGGTAAGACGTTTCGTAAGGTTTCCTGATAATAATGTAAGTCCGATTGTCATAAGAATGACTACAAAAGTCAACTTAAATTTTCGGGTAAAAAGAAGGAAGGGAATCGCTGACAATAAATATGCGCCATAAGATATACGCGATGCTGTGAGTACTAACGAAAAAAGAGCTAAGAAAAAAATAAAAAAATACCAAAAGTTTCCAAATGCGAGAAAACAACCCAAGATTACAGGAATAAGAAATATGAGAAACGCAGCTAGATCGTAATGACCCCCAAATGTGGATGAAATCCGAGCATTAGCGTCTAGAACAAGTAAATATCCCTTAGCATATTCTGGATTCATTGTTTGAACTGCCGGCCAACCAAGGTATTTTTGACCGATGCCGTAAAGACATACAACCATAACTACTCCCATAAGCGCTTTCAGATAAAACAGAAAATCTTCTTTTTTTCGAATCGAAGAGACGAAAAAGAAAAAATTTATCATATATTCAACCCTTCTTATACTATGAAGAAAACCTAGATGTTTAAATTCTATTGTTTTTTGAATGAAAAATCCCCAGAGAAAAGAAAGAAAAACTGCTCCCCAGAAAATTAAAAAAGGAAAAAGAAACTTTTTTTGCAACACAATTTGTTTCCGGTAAATCTGAATTAAAAAAATAATGGTAAGAAGACCGACGTAAAAATCCTCAAGCCTCAAAGCAATATAAGTGTAGTTGATCATTTTAAAAGGCAGTTTGGGAAAAAGAGGAATAAAAAAAATATATCCTATGAAAGCTAGTTTAATTACATTCTTATCCAGCCATTTCAAGAGCTTTTTCATACGTTTTTACCAAATAAGAATTATTTATAACTTTCCCAATCCATAAAGATATATATGCTTTTAATTTTAGCATATTTTTCAGTAAATATTGTTCCGTCAAGCTGTGATGTTTATTGTAAAAATAAATAAAACCTTTATATACTTGTAAAATAGGCTCGGTTCTTTCTTTACTCGAACCGCTGCCCAGATGTATTACTTTTGCATTAGGATAAAAATAGGTAGAGAGTTGAAGTTTACTTCCACGATATAATAAATCAACCTCATCCATATACATAAAAATATTCTCATCAAAGCCATTTAGTTTTTGATAATTTTCTTTTGTGGTTAAAATACAGGCTCCCGAAACCCAATCCGTTTTGATAAATTTAGTTGGTGAACTACGTGTTAAGCCCCAATAGTCTCCTTTTAAAAAAAGAGCTCCAAATATTACAGGAAGTGAGTAAAAAGGTGCAGCAGATGCTTGTTCAGTTAAATCATTATTAAGTAATTTTGGTCCAAGAAAATGTATTTCTGGATCTTTTTTATATTGAATAAGCATTTTTTCTATTGCCTTATCCAGAATAAGCGTATCTGAGTTTAAAAGAAGAATGTATTTTCCTGAAGCAAAAGAAACACCTTGATTATTTGCTTTGGCAAAACCGCTATTGGTTTTATTTTCAATGATTTTAATATGAGAAGAGTTAATTTGATTCAGTAATATTATAGTTTTGTCATTTGAAGCGTTGTCAATAATAATTATTTCGTAGGTGATGCTTGTATTAGTAAATGATTTTATTATTGATCGAACACAAGCTTGTGTTATTTGAGCTGTATTAAAAGAAACTATAATAATTGATAAATCAACTAATTTTGAGGTCATATAATGTATAATTATACATTATTGATTCAAAGATTTAGGCAGGGTAGCTCAGCGGTAGAGCACACGTTTCATAAGCGTTAGGTCGTGGGTTCGAATCCCACCCCAGCCACAATTGTATGACGAGCACTGTAGAATAAGACAATTCTACAATTTCCTTCTTACTATATTGATATTAATAATACGTTAAAACAAACCTTCTCAAAAAAAAGACGCAAAATATGAAGATATTAGTATATTATACTAATAAAATATTAATATACTATGTTATAGTATGTATGTTTTTATATCATAACTAAATTAAGAAAACATAGGAAGCAAATGCTGTTGACTTTTTCGTTTTTATTTGGTGTAATGTATAATACATATGTTAAACTTAATTCATAATAAACTACGATCACTTCCCGAATTACTATCAATTGGTGAAGTTTCAAGTATCTTTAATATTCATCCAGACACTCTTCGAAATTGGGAGAAAAGTGGAGACTTAGTCCCGCTTAGAGTTGGACCAAGAAAAGATAGAAAATATAGAAAACAAGACATTGAAACAATTATTACTAAAATAGGGAGTAAATTAACTCTCCAACAACTTGAACAATTTTTGTGGAAAAGCGCAGATATTTTGAGAGATAAAATTGACAGTTCGGATTATAAAAAATATATTTTTGGGCTACTCTTTTATAAAAGGATCAGCGATGTATGGGAAGAAGAATATAAAAAAATAATGGATGAATACAATGATAATACGTTAGCTATAGCTGATTATAACCATCGTTTTCAGGTTCCAAAGGATTGTTCTTGGTCAGTCATAACTGAAGTATCAGAAAACATAGGTCAGAAATTAAACAGCATTTTCGATAAAATAACCAATGTAAACAGTCCAAAACTCGATAAGATTTTTGACGATTTGGATTTTGCTAATAAAGATAAGTTTCCCAATGAAACAATTCAAAGACTTATCAATCATTTCTCCCAATATAATTTTAGTAGTAACTATGTTAGTTCTGATCTTTTGGGTGATGCGTATGAATACTTGATTAAGTTGTTCGCAGCGGACGCAGGGAAAAAAGGAGGACAATTTTACAGTCCGAGAGAAGTTGAGAGAGTAATAATAGGAATTGTAAAACCTCATCAGAAAGACCATATATATGATCCGACAGTTGGCTCTGGAGGGTTTCTTCTTGAGGCGTATAACTATCTCAAAAATAAATCCGGAGATCAAATTGCCCGTTCTTTATATCTGTATGGACAGGAAATCAATATTAGTACTTTTGCTATTGCCAAAATCAATATGTTTTTGCATGGTCTTGATAGCGCGGATATAAGACGTGGCGATACGCTAGCAAAACCGCAGTTTTTAAACAATCAGGGGAATTTACAAACATTTGACATTGTCGTAGGAAATCCTCCCTATTCCATAAAAGATTGGGAATTTGAGGTGTTTAAGTCTGATAAATACGGTCGAACTGAAAGATATGATCAGCCACCTCAAAAAAATGCTGATTTTGCTTTTATT
>PFLI01000040.1 GCA_002785065.1 Candidatus Roizmanbacteria bacterium CG_4_10_14_0_8_um_filter_33_9 | reverse complement strand
ATATTTAACAGGAGTGGTTTCCTTTTTTTGACTCTTAACATTGCTGAAAGAATTGCAAGAAACAGATAATAGTGCTAATAAAAAGAAGCCTAAATAGATTTTTAAGGAAGAAAGAGTCATAAAAAACAAATTAAATGGTTAAAGAAGATACTTTAATTCAATTTAAAATAACATTAAAAAAAGTCGTCATCTTGACCGAAGATGAGCCACAAGATTAATCACGAAGTACCTACCAAAACGAATCGGAGAGGAAAGACCTTCGATATTAATTCTAAAATAAAAAAGTCGTTATCTTGACCGAAGTTGAGCTAAAACCAATCCAAAAGAACCGCTTGTCCTCTAGGGCTAGACCACATCCAAAACTGATTTCGTCTCATCACATAGTGATAGCCCATCAAAAATCTTGACAACATCTCAATTGGAGAGCACGCTCCAATTCTTGATATTTCATGAACTCCCAAATCAAGTAGTTTATTTGCGCCATCAGTCCATTCAGTAATCCAATTGCTCCAAATTTGATCTCGTGATTGAATTGACTGAATACCCGATCTATCTCTCATCATTTCTCTAAATATCATCACTTTTGGCTCAGGTGTTTCCAATTGATTACCTTCATTGTCAAAATTATCAAGAACAATTGGCATTCCAAAACCACCTGAAGCTTTTGAGTCCCCAATAAATTTGTTCGGCACTAAGAAATATGACATCATGTCTTTTTTTACTCTCAAGATTCTTAGAACTTCTCCTTGTACCCAATTTCCACCGGTATTAATCTTAAAAAAATCGACTGCGTCTTGGTAATCAAGAGAGTTTGGATCAAGTACCTCAAAACAGCTCTTTTCTTCCCACTGACGGACCATATCAGCATTTGAATTTGCATATTTACCGTCCAAATCAAATATTCCATCTCTAGCTCTATTTTCCTCCAAGTCTCCTGGGTCATGTCTAACCATTACTTTTGATCGTGGGCCCGGTACTTGTTCAAAATTAAAATCATTTCTTTCTATAAAAAATACATCTGGTTTTCTACCCAGTTCCATCTTCAATTTCTCCAGAGCTTTTACTCCTTCATCATATTGTGTTGTCCTGGGTATAAAAACAGCATTTTCGATCCCTGAATTTTTAGCAACATCAAAAAATTCACTAAAAGTTTTTACTCCGGAAACAGGGTTCAGTCCAGCCCTTAATATATTCACAGCAATATCTAAAGGTACATTTTCTGGTATATCGGCCCATAAAGATCTGATAGTAGGTAAAAGCTCTTTAACTCCCGCATTTCTAATTGGATCTTGAATTAACCTATCTACAATTTCTACGGCCTGTTCATCAGTCGTTGATCTTGAATTAAAAGCACCATATATTTTAGCCTTTGCTTCAGTTATTCCAGACGTCTCTTTTTCGTTTTCAACTCCAAATACTGACTCAAGATAATCACTTACTTCTATTGAAACTTTTAACTGGCTAGCTGAGGTGGGAAGAGTCATAGGTTCCCAACCATTTAATCCTTGTTGTTGCAAAACCATAACTGCCTCAGCACCGTCATATATTGCTTTAACTCTTTTTCTAAGTTCTTTTTCATTATCACTAGGCAAAGCACGATTAGAAACAGGATAACAACTGTTTTCATCAAATTTATGTCTTGGAAGTGTAACTGCTCGATATTGATACGATTGGTTTATCTTATCAAAAGGCCCAAAACCAACGACTTCTAGATCTGCATTGGATATATTTTCCTCTCTAAGATATTCCTTATTAAGAGGATGGATATTCCATGCGATATCAAGTTCACCATCAGAAATGCTCGTTCTTTCTGGAGAACACGCAGACTCAACAACCGACAAAAATATAGCTCCCAGCGCGATCATCGGACCCTGAACACGCGTAAAGCGGTATGGGAGAGGATTAGTCTTAAGTTTTTCTTGCATATCAATACACACATTATACACACTCTGTCAATGTTTATAGGACTTATAACCAATACTCATGCAAGGTGCCAGTTTATGACAAATTTCTCTCCCCTCTACACCCACTTCTCCATCTCCAGTAAAAACTCCGAAACTGGGCTCACCGTCACATTATCCAAATACATTTTATCTTTACCAGTGTAGAGTAGATACAACTATCAAAACCATCAGGAATTAGTCTATCTAGTCGATTTGGTTTTGCCAAAAGAGGACATTATCACTTTGCACTAACACGCACAAAGTGGTACTTTACAAAGTAAAATATAGAGCTAGAATTGTTGAAATGGAAAAAAGGTAATACCAGGGCAAACACTTCTTTTTATTGATGAAGTCCAAAGTTCCAAAAATGTCATGGAGTTATTGCGATTTTTTGCAGAAGATCATCCAGATCTACATGTGATTGTGACGGGATCACTCATGGAAGTGGTAATGAGAGGAAAGGGATCATGCGCAAATTGTGGTTTTGTGATTATGTAGGGGCGAATTATTATTCGCCCGAATAATCGTATGTTGGCACGATAAAGATTACATAT
>PFLI01000017.1 GCA_002785065.1 Candidatus Roizmanbacteria bacterium CG_4_10_14_0_8_um_filter_33_9 | reverse complement strand
TTTTAGCCGTATATTTTGGCAATTAAGTCGATTTATTTAATATTTATAATTTAGGATTTGTTTAGGGTTTAGTTTTTAGAATTTATTATTTAGTATAATGAAAACAATGTCAAATAAAATTTTAATTACTGGTGCGGGTGGATACATTGGTTCCGTCGCCTCTTACACGCTTTTGCAAAAAGGATATGAAGTTATAGGATTTGACAATTTTTCAACAGGATATAAGGTTCCTCTTGAACTTCTCACAAAAAAATATCCTCATTCTTTTCGATATTATGAAGGAGATTTGAGAACCAATATTTCAAAAGTATTTGAAAAAGAAAACAATATTAAAGCAGTCCTTCACTATGCCGCTTCATGTCTAGTTGATGAATCAATGAAAAATCCTTCTAAATATTTTGACAATAACGTTGGCGGGACAAATAGTTTATTAAAGGCAATGGTTGAAGCAAAGGTCAAAAATATTATTTTTTCATCAACCTGTGCGGTCTACGGGGAGGCTCAATATATGCCAATTGATGAAAAACACCCCCTTAATCCTTCACAGCCTTATGGAGTGTCAAAAATGATGGTTGAAGAAATCATGAAATGGTATGGAACATTAAAAGATTTACATTATGTAATTCTTCGTTATTTTAATGTATGTGGTGCATCTGATGATGGATTAATTGGGGACTCAAAAAAACCCTCGACTCTTTTAGTACAAAATGCAGTTCGAGGAGCATTAGGGATAGAGCCTTTTAAATTAACTTGTCCAGAAGTTGATACGCCGGATAAAACACCAATTCGTGATTATATTAATGTGGTAGATTTGAATGAAGCTCATATAAAAGCTTTAGAGTATATTTTTAACGGGGGAGCAAATGAAATTATTAATCTTGGTACTGGGTCAGGAAATTCAGTGCTTGAGATAGTAAATAAAGTTCAGGAGGTTTGTAAGGTCAAATTTGAAATCGGAAAAAGTGCTCCACGTGAAGGAGATGATGCCAAAAAAATTGCAAATATTGAAAAAGCAAAACAATTATTGAACTGGGAGCCGAAACGCACTATTAAGGATAGTATATCTTCTCTTATTGCCTGGTATAAAGCTCATCCTCATGGATGGATGTAACATTTTTCAAAATATGGTTCAAAAGACTAAAATTGTAAAAAAACCTCAGAATAACATTGTTTATATTGTAGTTTTTGGTATTATTGCCGCAATTACTCTACAAAGCAGCATTCTTTTTATAAGGCATTTAATTTATCAAAAAAATCAAAATACAAAAATACAAAAAACTCCATCGATAACTCCTTACTATGAAAATACAGTTTTTGAAAAACCTTCTATTCTTATTGCAACTCAATCAGCGTTAATAAAACATCCGATAAAAATTCCCATCATTATGTATCATTATGTTGAGGATATTAAAGATCCCGGTGATACAGTCCGTAAAAAATTAAACATCACCCCTTCACAATTTGAAAAACAACTCATTTCTCTTAAAAAAAACAATTATGAAACATACTTTGTAAAAGATATTCCGGATATTATAAATGGGTTGGTTGATTACTCAACTCAAAGTGCGGTACTAACCTTTGATGATGGGTATAAGGATTTCTACAGCAATGCTTTTCCATTATTAAAAAAGTATCATATGAGAGGGACAATATATATTATTCAGAATGATATTGGTAAACCTGAGTTTTTATCCCATCGACAAATCCAGGAAATGTTAGACAGCCTGCTGATTGAAGTAGGATCTCATACATTGACTCATGCGTATTTAAAAACAATGTCTGATAATGCAGCTAAAAAACAGATTGTCGAAAGCAAGAAAAAACTTGAAGAAGAGTTTAACATAAAAGTTGAGACGTTTGCTTATCCAAACGGAGCTTTTAATCAAAAGACGGTGGAGTTGGTAAAAGAAGCATCCTATTCAGCAGCTGTTTCTGTTATAAGCGGGACAATACAATCTCAAGAAAATCTTTTTTTTCTTTCAAGAATCAGACAGGGTTTGTAATAAATTCTACTTGACATATGTAGCAAAAAGAGTAATAGTTTAACTATTACTAATTTTATATAAGTATATGAAAGCACCCTTATTTTCTCTTCCAGACCAAAATAATAAAATTCATTCATTAGCGGATTATAAAGGGAAATGGGTTGTGTTATATTTTTATCCAAAAGATAATACTCCTGGGTGTATTCGTGAAGCATGCGGATTCCGCGACAAGTTAGATTTACTTCAGAAAAATAATATCGTTGTTTTAGGGGTATCCAAGGATTCTGTTGAGTCGCATAAAAAGTTTGTTGAACAATATCAGTTGAACTTCCCTCTTCTCAGTGATTCAGACCTTAACGTTATCAAAGCATACAAAGCATACGGTATTAAAGAGGTAGTATTTAAGAATTTTGAAACAGTAATTCGAAAAACATATATTATTGGTCCTGACGGTGAGATAAAAAAAGAATATCCAAAGATTGATGTTCTTGAACATGCCGAGGAGGTACTA
>PFLI01000111.1:2350-2492 GCA_002785065.1 Candidatus Roizmanbacteria bacterium CG_4_10_14_0_8_um_filter_33_9 | reverse complement strand
ACTGGAACAATCTCCATTAACAACAATGATCTATCAACCAAGTCCAAGAATCTAAACCTTCACATAGAAGGGACTGACCCAATGCCCAGTCCAAATACATACAATCTCCCGGCAGACTTCCCATCAGGCATATCCGAATACA